>NZ_JAPDBZ010000192.1:0-5925 GCF_027705505.1 Aeromonas sp. QDB56 | reverse complement strand
GGAACCAGTGATTGGTTCCGGATTGTCCTACAGCAGAAGGATCGGTCAATGGATCCTTAACTGATCAGCATTGCGCCAAATGGCGGGCTTTTTGCTGGGCGTCATGCCATGGGATCAGCGTTCGATCAGCGGGGCCGAGCGGTAGCTCCAGAGGCCATAGGTGCGCAGGGCGTCGCGGTAGATGCCGAGCAGCTCCTCCGGGCTTGCCTTGGCCAGGGCGGAGAGGGGCTTGTCCGGGTAGGCGACACTGTCGATGCGGATATTGGCCGGGCCGCTCTGCCAGCAGGCGATTTCCAGCAGGGTCTGGCCCCGGCGCACATGGCTCGCCGAGCTCACCAGAGTGGCGTATTCAATCTCGTGGCGGGCGAGGGCATAGCCGCTGTAGAGGGCGTTCTCCACCGTGCTGGTGGCGTAGTTCTCCTCGATGATGCGGGAGCGGTCGATGCCCTTCTTCGCCAGCCAGTCCGCCATCAGCTTGCCCTCGGTCTGGCGGTTCTGGGGCACGCCGCCGGTGAGGATGACGAGGGCCGCCGGATCGGCCTGGGCCAGGGCGCGGGTGGTCTCGAGGCGCCCCAGCAGGATATCGTTCATGGAGCCATCGGGATTGAGGGCATAGCCCAGAGTGACGATGGCGCGGCGCCCCTTCTTCTCGCCCCGTCCCTGACGCTCCTTGAGGGGGGTGGCGACCACCCTGTCCACGGTGGCGAACAGCCGCTGCAAATCCGCGGCGCGACCGGCATTGAGCTCGACGACCCGCTTGACGTAGCCATCGGACTTGGTCTGATCGCCCTTGAAGCGCAGCCAGGTGGCGAGATAGGTGTTGATGTCCAGATCGTCCGGCGCGGCGGTGAGGGCCTGCTCGAACAGGGCGATGGCCCTCTCCACGTTGCCGTTGTAGATCTGGGCGTTGGCCGCCGAGATGAGCAGATCGGTGCGATAGGGCTCGAGCTGGTGGGCCTCCAGCAGCAGGGTGGTCACCTGCTCCATGTTGCTCGGCATCTTGGCGGTGAAGCCGGCATCTGAGACCCGGGCGGGGGAGTGGAAGATGCGTGCGGCGTCTGCCAGCAGCTGATCCACCACCTGGCGCTTGCTGATGAACTGCTCGTAATTCTGCTCCTTTTGCAGGGAGCGCACCGGGGCGGCCCAGGCATCGGATGAGACAACGAGCGGCAGCGTCAGCAGGCTGGTGAGGGTCAGGGCAATCGCGGTTTTCTTCATCATGGGGCTCCACCTGGGGTGAGGGGTGCGATGCCGTGGCTCGTCCCCTGAATGCTTTTCCAATAAAAACAGATGCTTGGTTTGCTGCCTACTCTACTCCTTTCCCGATGAAAAAACGTGAACCGTTCCGGTTATCCCGATGGCGCCCCTCAGCGCAGCCCCAGCCGCTCCTGCAGGAAGGCGAGCCAGGCCTCCACCTTGGCGGGCAGGTGGCGGCGCCTGGGATAGACGCACCAGACGCCGTGCTCGGGCAGGGCATGGCCCGGCAGCACGGGCACCAGTCGGCCGGCGGCGAGATCCCGCGCCACGATGAAGTCCGGCATGTTGCCGATGCCGAGCCCCGCCAGCAGCGCTGTGTGGATGGCATCGCTGTTGTTGACCTCGAAATTGCCCCTGGGGGTGATGGCCACCTCTCCCTCTGGCCCGTGCAGGCGCCACTGGGTGCCGCCGCGAAACAGGGAGTAGAAGAGGCAGTTGTGGCGCTCGAGATCGGCCGGGGTGTGGGGCGTGCCGGCCTGCGCCAGGTAGGCGGGGGCGGCGCACAGGGTGCTGAGACAGGGGGCGAGGCGGCGGGCGACCAGGCTCGAATCCTCCAGCTCGCCGATGCGCACCGCCACGTCGAACCCCTCGGCCACCAGATCCTGCTGGGCGTCGCTCATCTCTAGCTGCAACTGCACCTCGGGGTGGAGGGCGAGAAACTCGGGGACAAGGGGGGCGATGTGGCGCCGGCCATAGACCATGGGCACAGTTACCCGCAGCAGGCCGCGGGGGGCCGATTGCAGGGCGCCGATGGCATCTTCCCCGTCGCTGGCCAGACGCACCGCATGGCGGACCGTCTCGAAGTAGCGCTCCCCCGCCTCGGTGAGGGTGAGGGAGCGGGTGGTGCGATAGATGAGCTGGCAGCCGAGGGCCTGCTCGAGCTGGCTCACCTTCTTGCTCAGCACCGACTTGCTGAGGCCGAGCTGGCGGGCGGCGCCGGAGAAACTGCCCGACTCCACCACGGCGACGAAGGCCGGGAGCAGGGCGAAGGCATCCTGGTTCATGCTGTTCTCAATATGGAAACAATGTTGTTCCGGAAGGGTAGATTATCCCCGAATCAAAAACAATTTACCCTGCTCGCCAATGACACCAAGGAGCAATCCCATGATCCCCCCTCTTGTTGACCGCGGCCCCGGCCGCCCCGCCCTCGGCCAGACACTCGGCCAGACCCTGGGCGCCCTGGCCGCCTTCGCCGCCGGCCTGCTGCTGGCGCTGATGATCGCCCAGAACGGCGCACTGGCCCGCGCCACCGACCCCTGGCTCGGGAGCTGGCTGGCCCACGGGGTCGGCACCCTGGTCGCCGCGCTCCTGTGGTGGCTCTCCCCAAGGCCCCCGACGCCGGAGGCGGCCCCGCCCTGGGCCTGGCTCGGCGGCCTGCCGGGAGCGCTCACCGTGGTGCTGGCGGCCCTGTGCCTCAACTCATCCCTCGGTATGGCGGGCACCCTGGCCCTGCTGCTGCTCGGCCAGCTGCTGTTTGGTGCCCTGTGCGATGGCCTCGGCTGGCTCGGGCTGGCCCGCCGCCGCCCCTCGGGAAAGGACGCGCTCGCCGCCTTGCTGGTGATGGCCGGCGCCCTGCTTATCGTGCTCGGTTAGGAGAAACACCATGACCATATTGATCCTGCTGGGACTGCTCAACGGCGTGGCGGTGAGCCTGTCGCGCACCCTCAATGGCCGCCTCGCCAGCGCCCGGGGCGCCATGACGGCGTCCCTCGCCAACCACCTACTCGGCTTTGGGCTGCTCGGCGCCCTGCTCATCCTCAAGGGGGCGCCCTGGGAGCGGCTCGCCGGGCTCGATCCTTGGCTGCTGCTCGGCGGCGTGCTGGGGGCGCTCTTCGTCGCCATCAGCAGCTGGGCCATCGGCCGTGTCGGCGCCCTGGCCTGCGCCCTGCTCATCGTCACGGGCCAGCTGGCGGGGGGCGCACTGCTCGATGCCCTGGCCGGACGGCTGGCCGCGAGCGATCTGCTCGGCATCCTGCTGGTGCTGGCGGGGGCCGCGCTGCAACGCTGGCAGGCCGGCAAGCCACGCTCCTGAGAATGAGCGGTGCTGTGATGGTGCGGATAAACCAGCAGGGATGACAAGATCGCCGCCTTGCCTGGACGAAAAGGCCGCATACCAGCCGGATCAGGGCCCTGGCGGAAGGGAAAAAGGCGAAAGAAAGGGAGGAGGAAGGTAAAGGAAGGCAAAGGAGAACAAAGGAAGAGAGGCCGCCTATGAGCCAGGGTCGGCCCAAAACGCAGAACACCGGCGCTTGGCCGGTGCTTTGAAATAACAAAGTTGCGCCCCTGTAGGGGGCACGCGGTCAGGGCCGCTTAGGCGTAGAAGGCCTCGACGGTGCCCTTGACGGTGATCAGCATGGCATTGCCGTAGCGATCCTTGGCCTTGGGGGAGGGGATCTTCACCCAACCTTCGCTGATGCAGTACTCCTCGACATTGGTGCGCTCCTTGCCGTTCACGCGAATGCCGATCTCGTGCTGGAAGCACTCTGCCACATGGTGCGGGCTACGCGGATTGGCCGCCAGACGGTCGGGCAGTGCAGGTTTGTTGTCGCTCATTTTATAGACCTGAGTGTGATAAAAAGTGGGTCATTGTAGGCAATGCCCGCCATGGGCTCAAGGCTGGGCTGCGTCCAATTGGGGTGGACAAGGTCCGGCTACCGTTGCAGCTCGGGCAACAGCGTCGCCTGCTCCTGAAAATGGTGGCAACGGCGCTCAACGTCGTCTCTGTAACGCGCCAGATAAGCCAGCTCGGCGGGATTGTCTGTCTCGACCAGGGCGATGGCGGCATCAAGCTGATGCAGTATGTCGCTGGCCACCTTGTGCAAGGTCTGCTGCAACAGGCGTTTGGGCAGGTCACACGCCTCGGCCATCTCCAGCAACTGCCATGCGTTGACCGCCTCGGGAGCAAACTCGTCGCCGATGGCCATGGCCAGATGCTGGTTGAACTCGGGGTAAAGCCCCACATTGACCAGATCGTACCAGGGGGTGGGCATCAGCCCTGCTTTTGATACGAAGAAGCTGTAGTTCTTGCCGTGGGCATCGTGATTGTTGACGCAGAGGTTGAAGAGCAGCCATTGCAGCATGTCCAGTCTGGCCTGCGCCGGATTGACACAAAGGACGCTGAGGCTGAACAGTCGTGGCAGGCTCACCCCTTCCCTAATATGGGCCACATCCCGCCCGTCACCGAAGTTGCGTTCATATTTTCGGGTGACGGGAAACCCCAGCCCCTGACAGGCATCGATCATATGACGACGGCGAACCCTCAAGCCATCTTCATCAAGACGCCGATCGAAGCGTTCTACCAGCAAACCTCGGTGGGACTTATCGCCTTGGCCGACCCTGTGCAGTTCGACCTGTGCCACCGGCATGCCCAGCAGTGCGGCCAGTCGCATGGTCACAAACTCATTGATCACCAGATGAGGATGGTGCTCGAACTTGAGGAGATGGGTGGAACAGATCTCACCCTCGCCAAATCCCAGCGCCCCCTCGAGCCGCAGCAGGTTGAGCTTGGCCTGCACCCCCGCAACCGATAAGCGGGGGCGACCATCCCAGACTTCCAGCGGCCAGAGCTCGGGCTGATCGAGCCGCAGCATCAACTCCTCTGGGGTGATGGGGCGAAAGTGGGTGGGAATATCGGGCTCTGCGGGCAGGGTAAAGGTGACCGCCCCGGAGACATCGCGGCCGATGCCGTGGATCAGGGCAAAGAGATTGCTGCGCGAAACAGATAGCGCTTCAATCAGGTGCTCCAGCCCGCGATTTTCTGGCAGCAAGTTGCCGAGATACGCCCGGATCTGGGCGCTGCTGGCCGAACCATCCAGCGCCAGCGGCGGTGAGATCGGGAAGCCGCGAGCTTGCCATGCAGGTGTATAGCCGAGCTGAAAAGTATCCCGTTGGGAGTCATATTCAAGATGGCCGATCAGCTGGTTACCCAGCCGAAGTTCAAGCCGATGGCGCTCAGAACCACTCATCATCACCGACCTCTGATTGGCTGCTGTCGCTCGTTACCTGTGACCCGGCTTCTTGCACCAGTTGCAACCTCAGCCCCAGTGCGTTCATCACCTGCAGCAGGGTCGAGAGGTAGACATCACCCCCCTTCTCAATCTTGATCAGGGTCTTCTTGGAGATGCCGCACAGTGAGGCTGTCACCTCCTGGGTCATCCTGGCGGCCTTGCGTCTCTCGCGTATCGCCAGCCCCAGGGAGGCGGGATCCAGTTCTTTCGGGCCGGTTTGCAACGATGCGTCTGCCATCATGATCACGAAAAAAAGTGTAGGTTGTTACACCTTAACCCATGGCGTGAGAATACATCAATCAAATGTGTACGATGGTGCACTTTTGATGGTTCTGGTACTGGTTGCAAGATAAAAGTGTAGAGGAGTCTACAAAGCTGTTGGCGATTCACATAGTTACAACACTATCTCCTCCGCAGTGGAGTAGGGACTAGTGTCTGGATGTATGGAGTTAAATCCGATCACATCGTAAGTCAATTTTTAATAAAGATTCATATGGTAATGCCGATAGTAATTGAAGACTAGATTGAATCTTAGCAATTGCCCCGTAAACCCTCGCCCAATCGGGCGGGGATATAAGGGGAGCTCATGTACAGGACCTTAAGCGTTGAGTCCCTTTAAAACTCCTTCCAAGGTCCTGTTCTGTATCGATTTTCTCTGCTT
>NZ_JAPDBZ010000191.1:0-5938 GCF_027705505.1 Aeromonas sp. QDB56 | reverse complement strand
AAAAAGCAGTAATAGATCAAAACAGCCGATCGCTGTCAAGCCGCGAAAAAGGGAAAATCAGGTGCGGAATGACGGATTGATATTTATCATTTGCATATTCCAGCCGATCATGAACACCAATTCCGATTCAACGTGAACACCATTTCCGGACCAATGTGAACGCTCATTCCGGTTCAACCTGAACACTTCGCCCCTCCTTTCCGGAAACAGTGTTCAACATCCCGGAATCACTGTTCACATTCACCGGAATCATCCTTAACGCATTGATTTAAAAACCTTTGATACGCTCTCCCTTTTGCCAGGTAAGAGCCTATGTCTGCCAAGAGGATTGCAATGCGTAAAATTCGTGAAGTACTGCGACTGCGGCTGGAAGCTGACCTCCGGCAAGGCTAGTCGCAGTAGTCGTCTGCTGGTTAATAAATTTGAAGATATTAACAACCTGTTACGTTCTATCGAAAACCAGCTGCTGCTGGGCAACAGTCAGCAATTATGCAAACAGCAACTTGAGTGTGTTGTGACAGCTTAACATAGTGCTGGGTTGTCAGAGGCTATCAAGAGGACAGGTAGGTGGCTGGCCTGTCTTCTCTTCTATACCACCTGGTTGAGTCCGCGAGTAGCGCTTGCCAAAGCGACTATTCGATGACTCCAGGCCCTACCCAATACGGATTGCTTCATGAACTCTAAGAGCATTTCGATTACCATATGGTTTTGTTGTAAATCGGAGCCTAATGGCTTGTCGTGACGGATTTTTATGGATATCACCCAGCTCCAAACCGGGCTAAATAAGAAATTCGAGCAGAGCCGGATCGTCTTTTGGCATGATCCCGAGCAGAGCTTTACAGCACAGCTGGCAGAGCTTGCCGCTCCCCAGGTCGGTTTGTCCCGCGAAGGCCAGCCAGTGGCGGTGCTCAACATGGCCGAGCATTCCCAACTTCAGGCGCGTAAGCGCATTGAGCTTGATGAGCCGATCACGCCGTTTCTGCTCTACTGGCCAAGCCCGGAGCCTGCCCCCGCCAAAGACTGGTTACTGGATATGCGCCGCTATAGCGTCACCTTCCACGCCGATGCGGCCTCGATCCTGCTCAACGATCTGGGTCTTGCCAATATGGCGTTGCGTGATTATATCGCGTCACGCAGCAGCTTTTTTGCCAACAAGGAGCGTACCTCAGCCCTCAAGCGTCGTTTGGATGGCCGCAGTGGGGTGGAAGACTCGCTGTCGCTTGATCTAAAGATGATCAGCGTGTTGTTGGGCTGTCTTGCTCAACCTGCTGATGTAGTCAGGGAACTAGGCGCTCGCCTGTTGGATACTCACTTTGAGCCCGCAGATGCTCTGGCACCACTTGACCAACATGGGTTGCTGCCGAGCCTTTGGCAGTTGTTAGAACGGGATTATGGTTATCAGGTCGCCGAAGAAAATAAGGAGTCTTTGCGGGAGTTTATCCGCAAGCTTTTTGCCAGTGAGAGTTATGAGTTGCTGGAGGTGACCAAGCAGGAACAGCGCCCGGCTTGGTTGCAATCGCAGTTGCTGGTGACGCCGACCGGCCGAGCCAATGCCATGGCATTGCTGGCGGGTTGGCGCGATTCATTACAACACAGGGGAGCGTTTGCCCAGCTTTCACAAGAGGTGGCGACGCAGCTTGAGTTGTCAAACAGGTTGAATAGCCTGACGACTCAGGAGGTATGGTGTTGGGCAGAGGTGACCAGTTTTGAAGCGGTTGAGCAGGCCTTGATCCGAGAGTTGGTTGCTGGATTGATGGGGGGCGATCTCGGTTTGAGTCGCAGCGACTTTAGTCAGCTCATCTCGCGCCGTCGTCAGGGCTTTTGGCCCGGGTTCGACCCCAAGTATGCCTATCTCTATCAGGCGCTGCAGCATGCTGAAAATCTGTTGGAACTGCGCAGAAACTACCCGGATGGTTTTCATTTTTCATCGGCTCAGGCCATGTATCAGGCTTATGAAACCGAGTTGTTCCAGTTTGATGCTGCATATCGTCTCTTTAACGAGGCATTACTCCATTTACAGGGGCAGGCAGTTGAGGTATTGGCCGCTTTAGCCGACAAGCTCGAAGAGCTTTATGTTAACTGGTACCTCTACCAGCTTGGCTTGGCATGGGATGGATTGCTGGCCAAGCAGCAACTGCTGGCACGCTGGGAGTTGGGCGTACCAACACAAGCACGATTCTACGATACCGTTGTTAAGCAGCGTTTTACCCAGGCAGGGGTAAAGCGGCAGTTTGTGATCATCAGTGATGCGCTGCGCTACGAGGTGGCTCATGAGTTGCAGGGGCAAATCAACGAGGCCAAGCGTTTTGCCGCCAAGCTCACTAGTCAGCTGGGAGTGTTGCCCAGTTACACTCAGCTCGGGATGGCTGCCCTGTTACCCCACCAGCAGATTGATTATGCACAAGGGAGTGCGACTGTATTGGTGGATGGTCAAAGTAGTGCCGGATTGGATAATCGCAGCGCAATTTTGGCTAAAGTGGGGGGCATTGCGATATCAGCCAAGTCGCTGCAAGGTTGGACCCGCGCTCAGGCCAATGAGGCGATTGGCGATGCTCGGGTGATCTATGTCTATCACGATGTCATTGATGCCATCGGTGACAAGCAGGCGACTGAGCAGCAAACATTTTCGGCAGTTCGTCAGGCCATCGATGAGCTCAATAATCTGGTCAGCAAGATCATCAATGGTTTTGGTGTTACCCGAGTCATCGTCACGGCAGATCATGGGTTCTTGTTCCAGCGTGAGGCGCCGGAAAGTGGGGTTAAAGCCCAACTACAGACAGAGCCTTCTGGCACGCTTGAGGCCAAAAAACGCTATCTGCTCGGACGGCAGTTGCCTGTTAATGAAGATGTATGGCAGGGCCGAATCTGCGACACGGTCGGCGGAGATTCCGATGTCGGATTCTGGCTGCCCAAGGGGGTAAGCCGTTTCCACTTTGTGGGCGGCGCCCGTTTTGTACATGGCGGTGCCATGCTGCAGGAGGTCTGCGTACCTGTGCTTGAAGTTCAGGAGCTCCGTGGCAAAAAACAGGCACAACATGAGAAGAGCAAGGTGAATATTGTACCTGCCTATCAGCCCATCAAGTTGGTCAATGCCATCGACAAGATCCGGTTTCTGCAGACCGATGCCGTGGATGATCGACATAAGCCGCGCACGGTGCGTTTTGTTGTGATGGATGCCAATGGACAGCATGTATCTGCTATCGAGAAGCTCAGCTTTGATGCGACTTCCGGCACCCTTGAGCAGCGCCAACAGGATGTTCGCTTGAAGCTGACCGGTACCGATTTTGACCGCAAGGCGCACTATTTGTTGCTGCTGGAAGATGATGAGGATGGCATTGAGCTGGCCCGCTACCCGGTGACCATTGATCTGGCGATCCAGAACGACTTCGGTTTTTAATGTCGGACGTTGTTGAGACGATTTGTCAGTGATGATCCCGAACGTCTTGAACTTTTATTGATGAAATAAGGCATGGCTCAGGCCATGCCTTGGAGTGACCCGATGCCACACGATGAAATGAGTGCCACTGAAGGCGAATATATCGGTAAAGAGAAACCGGAGCAGCCAGCCACCTCTGTTACCCATATCACCAACAATGTGTTGATCCAGCAGATGGATGTGTATCCGGGCGGTGAGCCAGGTGCTGATGAGCGCCGTGTTTATGACAACAGTGCCGAGCCCGGTTTGATATCTGGCTATCCGTTTGCCGGTGCGGCAAGTGCGGCAGATGAGCTGGTGCAGCATGCCAGCCTGGATCTCGATGCGCGCCTGAATCGCTATTTCAAAGGCAAAGTAGTGCGCAAGGATCTGACCAAACAGCTCAAGGAAGGGGCCAATGTGCCTGTCTATGTGCTGGAATATTTGCTCGGCATGTATTGCGCCTCGGATGATGATGAGGTGGTGCGCGAGGGGTTGGAAAACGTCAAGAAGATCCTGGCCGAGAATTATGTGCGCCCCGATGAGGCAGAGAAGGTCAAGTCACTGATCCGTGAGCGGGGCAGCTTCAAGGTGATCGATAAGGTTGGGGTCAAACTCAATCAGAAAAAGGATGTTTACGAGGCGCAGCTCTCTAATCTGGGCATCAAGGATGCGGTGATCCCGGCCAATATCGTCAAGCAAAACGAAAAACTGCTGACCGGCGGGATCTGGTGCATCATCACCCTCAATTATTTCTATGAGGAAGGGCAGAAGATCTCGCCCTTCTCAATTTTTACCCTGAAGCCGATCCAGATGCCCTCCATGGATATGGAGGAGCTGTTCGCTGCGCGTGCTCATTTCAATACCGATCAGTGGCTGGATGTATTAATCCGCTCCATCGGCATGGAGCCGACCAACTTGCAGCAACGGGTTAAGTGGCATCTGCTGACCCGGATGATCCCCTTTGTTGAAAATAACTACAACGTCTGTGAGCTGGGGCCGAGGGGGACGGGTAAAAGCCATGTCTATAAGGAGTGTTCACCCAACTCCTTGTTGGTCTCTGGTGGGCAGACAACGGTAGCTAACCTGTTTTACAACATGAGTTCGCGCCAGGTTGGTCTGGTGGGCATGTGGGATGTGGTGGCTTTTGATGAGGTGGCGGGGATCACCTTCAAGGATAAAGACGGCGTACAGATCATGAAGGATTACATGGCCTCTGGGTCCTTCTCCCGTGGTCGTGATTCGATAGAAGCCAAGGCATCCATGGTCTTTGTTGGCAACATTAACCAGAGTGTCGAGACCCTGGTCAAGACCAGCCATCTGCTGGCGCCGTTCCCGGAGGCGATGATCGATACGGCCTTCTTTGATCGCTTCCATGCCTATATCCCCGGTTGGGATATTCCCAAGATGCGGCCGGAGTTTTTTACCAACAGTTATGGCCTGATCACCGATTATCTCGCCGAGTATATGCGCGAGATGCGTAAACGCAGTTTCTCCGACGCCATCGATCGTTACTTCAAGCTGGGCAACAACTTGAACCAGCGCGATGTAATTGCGGTGCGTCGTACTGTGTCCGGGTTGTTGAAGTTGCTCCATCCCCATGGCGTGTTTGATAAAGAAGATGTGCGCCGTTGTTTGACCTATGCGCTGGAGCTTCGTCGGCGTATCAAGGAGCAGCTCAAGAAACTCGGCGGGATGGAGTTTTTTGATGTGCATTTCAGCTATCTCGATAATCAGACGTTGGAAGAGTTTTTTGTCAATGTACCGGAGCAGGGCGGCAGCCAGTTGATCCCGGAGGGATTGGGTAAGCCCGGGGTGGTGCATATGGTCACCAAGGGCGGGGCTGGGCAATTGGGCCTTTATCGTTTTGAAACCCAAATGACCCCAGGCAATGGCAAGCATTCGACCTCTGGCCTGGGTTCCAATACACCAGCGAAAGAGGCGATCCGGGTCGGTTTCGATTACTTCAAAGGCAACCTGAATCGGATCAGTGCAACGGCCAAGTTCTCCGAGCATGAGTACCATTTGCATGTGGTCGAGCTACATAACTCCGGCCCCAGCACCAAAACCAGTCTGGCTGCGCTGGTGGCGTTTTGTTCCATTCTGATGGGCAAGCCGGTACAAGAGCAGATGGTGGTATTGGGTGACATGACGCTAGGCGGTGTGGTCAATCCGGTTGAGGATTTGGCCGGTAGTCTGCAACTGGCGATGGACAGCGGCGGAAAGCGGGTATTGCTGCCGATGGCGTCAGCCTCGGATATTCCGACCGTACCGGCGGAGATCTTCTCCAAGTTTCAGATCAGCTTTTATGCTGATCCGGTGGATGCCGTGTATAAAGCGCTCGGGGTGCAGTGAACCGGCATGGCTGAAAAAAGGCGAGCAGGGTGCTCGCCTTTTGATTAAATATCATATTAATGTGTGATCCCTGCCAAGGTTTTCCATAAGGGAACCTGATTACCCATGACCCTCAGCCAGCTTCAAGAGCCGATATGGCATCGGAGGGCTTGCCACGACTGCATGCCC
>NZ_JAPDBZ010000190.1:0-5953 GCF_027705505.1 Aeromonas sp. QDB56 | reverse complement strand
CCTGCATGGAGACGTGATTAGATCACAGACGATCAGCCTGTTCAAATTTCATTAACAAAGTGCGATCCCGCCCTGAGAGGAGCATTGCCTCACTCTGCTGACAATGTCTTAATCCCTTTATTAGCAGGGCGAACTTCTGACCACTGTTCGCACTCACCTTCATCACCATAATCGTCTTAATCCCTTTATTAGCAGGGCGAACTTCTGACTTGCCTCACTCTGCTGACCATCGAACAACGTGAAGCGTCTTAATCCCTTTATTAGCAGGGCGAACTTCTGACCTATCGCTGCTAACCCAACCATAGACAAAGCTGTCTTAATCCCTTTATTAGCAGGGCGAACTTCTGACGATGACACCCACGACCTCGACCTGGGAGATTTGTCTTAATCCCTTTATTAGCAGGGCGAACTTCTGACCATTACCTGTGCTCTCTACTGCTGCACTAAGTCTTAATCCCTTTATTAGCAGGGCGAACTTCTGACGTAGTAGATACCTTTGTATCTCTGCCCTTTGGTCTTAATCCCTTTATTAGCAGGGCGAACTTCTGACATACCATCAACCAAGCAACCTCTTGGGCTCATGAAGTCTTAATCCCTTTATTAGCAGGGCGAACTTCTGACAGAAGCTATGGAAGCAGCTATCGCTGCTAACCCAGTCTTAATCCCTTTATTAGCAGGGCGAACTTCTGACTCACCATTCCTATGCCTAATGCCGAAGGTGAAGTGTCTTAATCCCTTTATTAGCAGGGCGAACTTCTGACGCACCAGGGTGACGGCTAATCAGATAGTTCATCGTCTTAATCCCTTTATTAGCAGGGCGAACTTCTGACAGGTACTGGTAAGGTACTGCCCAAGCTGGAAGTGCAAGTCTTAATCCCTTTATTAGCAGGGCGAACTTCTGACTATCGGCCGCCGATGGCCTGCCACTGGACAGAACGTCTTAATCCCTTTATTAGCAGGGCGAACTTCTGACAATAAGGTACTGCTGCCCAGAATGGGCTGCGGCGCTGGAGTCTTAATCCCTTTATTAGCAGGGCGAACTTCTGACTCTCAAGTAAACATGAGGACTCCGTAAAGGAGTCCTGTCTTAATCCCTTTATTAGCAGGGCGAACTTCTGACGCAGCTTCAGCCGCAGCACGTTCCGGCGCACTCGTCTTAATCCCTTTATTAGCAGGGCGAACTTCTGACGAAACGCACACTCTGGACCTCGTGCGTCAGGGCAATGTCTTAATCCCTTTATTAGCAGGGCGAACTTCTGACGCAGCTATCGCTGCTAACCCAACCATAGACAAAGCGTCTTAATCCCTTTATTAGCAGGGCGAACTTCTGACGTGTACCAATATCGGTACGACTGCATAAGGGATGTCTTAATCCCTTTATTAGCAGGGCGAACTTCTGACGCAGATACCGATGGCGGGCCGCAAAGGGCTGACCGGTCTTAATCCCTTTATTAGCAGGGCGAACTTCTGACACTAGAGCACGGCATCGAGACAGCGCCCTCCGGGGCGTCTTAATCCCTTTATTAGCAGGGCGAACTTCTGACAGCTAGGAGCATTTTCTCTTTTATCATCATACTCTTACAAAGGCCATTACCGAGAATACAATGTTCTTCCATTTTACTCTCACTCTCCGTTCTCGGCGCTATGGTTTGCTCTCTTAGGCACCTATACCCTACCCGATTTATTGTCCCTTCACCAGCACCGAATAACGTTTCAAAATAGGATTATGCCGTACCAATTGGTATCAGCACTCACCATAGGCAACCTGAGCAATTATCTAGGGAAGGTGCGAATAAGTCATATGGCACGAGAGCATTTACTGGTAACCCATTGATATTAAATGACTAAAATTTTCATTTTTTGTTCTTGGGATACTTGTTCGCACTTTCCATAGCTCGTTAACTTGTCCCTATGTAAGGAGCGCGCCATGTCAGTGACCACATTCAATGCTGCCACCAATGTCTGGCATGCCAAGCCGCTTAATCGCACCGGGGATTTGAGCAGTTGGCAGAGACGGATGCAGCAGGCGTGCCCACAGCCGGTCCGGGGACAGGTGGTGTATCTCGACAGCACGCATTTTGACCGGGGTGAACAACGCAACATTACCCAGCGGATCGGTTATCTGTGCACCGGCTTCAAGCCGAACGGCGAGCCGTTGTGGCAGCGCGGCATGGTGCAGGAGATTTAAGCGCAAGATGGCAATTATCTTGGGTTGCTATCAACACCTGGAAGGCCGATTTAGTGGGCTACTGACCAAATGGTCGCGACCCCACCACGGCCAGATTGAGTCAAGATCCCCCCCGTTAACTTGTCCCTATATAAGGAGCGTGCCATGTCAGTGACCACATTCAATGCTGCCACCAATGTCTGGCATGCCAAGCCACTTAATCGCACCGGGGATTTGAGCAGCTGGCAGAGACGGATGCAGCAGGCGTGCCCACAGCCAGCCCGGGGACAGGTGGTGTATCTCGACAGCACACATTTTGACCGGGGCGAACAGCGCTCCGTCAGCCTGCGGATCGGTTATCTGTGCATCGGCTTCAAGCCGAACGGCGAGCCGTTATGGCAGCGCGGCATGGTGCAGGAGATTTAAGCCCTTACTTGAACACTCGCAGGCACAAGGAAGAGGGTAGTTGTTAATGGGCAAGCGAAATACGCCTGGCCTATCCACTAGCAAGAGGGATTACAGATGTTTGCCATCAAGCGACAACTTTTTGTCTGTTGTTACGACATCAGTGATGACAAGGCCCGCAAGTCGGTGCACCGGGTGGTGCGCAGTTTTGCTTGTGGTGGGCAAAAATCCGCATACGAGTGTTTCTTGAGTCCGAGTGAGGCGGCATTGCTGCTGGCAATGACTCAGGGATCCTTGGCCGATGGCGACAATTTGGTGTTACAGCCGATCAGCACTGCCCGAGACATAGTGACATTGGGCTGCGCTAGCAAACCGGTCAACCTGGGTTTTTGCTATTTGGGCTAGTCGTTCTAGTGTGCATGCGCTGCAGATCACTGGCATCCAGCCACCATCTCGTGGCTTCAGCAAGGGGAATAAGATGGAAACTGTGTTTATTGACCGTCGCAGCAGTGTTGTGACCATAGATCGTGGCCGGCTGTCGGTACGCGGCGCTGACCATCATACCAGCGTGCCTCTGCGCCAGATGCAGGCTCTGGTGATTTGCTGCGATTGTCAGTTAAGTGCCGCGATGTTGCGTAGCTTGAGTGAACATGGGGTCTCACTGATTTGTTTGAATCATCGCAATATTGATGCAAGCCTGGTGAGCGTACCCCAATCCCATGGCAATGTGCAGCGCCGCATTCGGCAATACCAGTGGTTACAAGATGCGCAGCTCATGGGGCGCTTGGCAACCCTGATTGTACGTCGCAAGATCGCACTACAGCGCAGAACAGTGGTCGAGAGTCTTGCTGTGCGCCCAGATTGTCGCTTTGCGTTGTTCAAGGGGCAGGCACAATTAACCGATCGTTTATCTGATCTGCGCGAACTGAGCACTGGTTCGAATAATGAACACGATTTGATCCCCACCTTGTTGGGCATTGAAGGCGCTGCAGCGCGGATCTATTTCTCTGCCTGGCAGTCAGTGTTTCCTGAGAGCTGGCAATTTCATCGGCGAACACGTCGACCACCGACCGATCCGGTCAATGCCCTGTTGTCACTGGGCTATACCCTGCTCTACTTCGATGCCATGCGAGCCTGTTATGGCGCCGGGCTTGATCCGTTAATCGGTATCTTGCATCAGCCCAGTTATGGTCGTGCGTCATTAGCCTGTGATCTGGTTGAGCTGTTGCGTCACCGCGTCGATCGCTGGGTATGGCATATGGTGCGCAATCAGGTTCTGCGACCCGACCATTTTGTCACAGAACCACAAGGGGCCTGCCTGCTAAACAAAACCGGACGTCAGTTGTTTTTTGAGCAGTATATGTTGCTGGCCCCACAATGGCGGGCCAGCTTGCGTCGCTACAGCGGTGCATTGTCCAACTGGTTGGAGAGAGGAACAGACCATGGCCGCCAAATATCTGATCGCCTATGACATCTGTCATCCAAGGCGGCTAAAGCGGATCCATTCATTGTTACTCGGTTATGGTATTGCGCTGCAGTATTCGGTGTTCTATGCCGAATTGGCACCGGCGCAGTTGACCCAGTTAATCGCACAACTGGCGGATCAGATCGCGCCATTACACGACAAGATCTCGGTGTATGCCCTCCATGAGTTTGATTTGACACAATGGGGACGAGTTAACGCGCTGATGTTCAATCAGGCTGTGCTGGTGTTATAACCAGATCAACGGAGGGAAGATGAATCTGCAACCCGCTCTCGATCCTTGGCTCATTTTGTCGGCCTATGCCGATGAATTTATTGCTCTGGCGCAAGAGACCGGCATTGACGGTGCTCGGCTTCTACAGCAGCTACCCGCCCCACGTCAGCTACTCACCGGTAGACAGGCAGGGCGAGAGCGTGAACATATTGTTAAATTGATGCCAGTTCAGCTAACCCAGCATCCAGTACCTTTTCCAGATATGGGCTGCTCATGCCCGCAAATTGCTGCTTCTTCCGCAAGCTTGCCTTACGGCTGGTTTCGGCTCGCAGCATGTTTTGCGCCATGTGTCGTGCACAGGCCAATATTTGAGGAGCATCACCTCGATATATCTGGCAGGCATCCTCATTCATCACGACATCCAGAACCCAATGCAGGCTATTTTCAATTGCCCAGTGCCCTCGTACCGCTGAGGCAAACTGCTCTGGTGTCAGTTCAGCCGAGCTGATGTAGTAGCGATACTCCATCGAAAATTTTTTCATATTTTCAATTCGATAGGATATTGCGACACCAACACTCTTCAGCGCTTTCCACTCTGGAAATTGCTCTGATAGTGCTCCGGCTGGTAACACATGGTACTCGCGGCCATCAATGCGACCGTGCTCTTTCTCGACACTGAACGTTTCTTCACTCAGTGGCTTCTTGGTCGACTCGCCCAGAGCTGCGCGTACTGCATTATGCAGTGTGGGCTGGTTACCTTTTACCGCCAGCAAGTAGTCGCCACCGCCCTTGATTATGGTTGAGGCTATCTCAGTCTGGCAGCCCATGGCATCGATGGATACCAGGCAGCCTTTTATATCGAGGAGTGCCAGTAATTCAGGAATGGCGGTGATTTCGTTAGATTTCGCATCTGTTTTGACTTGCCCGAGCACCAGACGATTCTCAGCGGCAAAGGCACTGACCATATGAATGGTAGACTGACGACTGTCTCGGTCGTAAGAGCTGCGTAAGGTCTTGCCGTCAATGGCAATCAGCTCACCATCGGTACGTTCTGATGTTGCTTGCATCCAGCGGACAAAGGCGTTCTGGAATTGCTCCGGTTGAATACGGGAGATGATCCTGGCTATGGTGTCGTGAACAGGTAATCCGTTATGAAACAATCCATTACGCTGAAACCATTCTAGATGTGCCTCGCCGAAAAGCTCGATATCTTCCCAACCTTGAGCCCCACCAATAGCAGCACAGACGGTGAGAAAAACCACATCGAAGAAGGGGTACGCGATTTTGGTTGTCTGACGAGGGTCTTCAAGTTCGGAGAAGAATTGGGTAAATGCCGCTTGATGGTTCATGACGAAACTCCCGTAAAAGAGAGTATAAGATCACACCCTGTTCGGTCGGTCAAATCCTCATGCCCTGCTTAAAAAACGTTCGCGATCTTGCCCTGGGTAGACAGGTGCCGGTGTGCGACAAAAAATATCGCAATACCTGCCGGGTATTATTTCATCTCAATGATGCTCGCGAAGGCGGGCAATGGCCATTGTTTCAATTTCATACCTTCAAGCACGGTGGTATCACCCGCGTATTCAATGGTCTGCGCCTGTGGCGAAGCAGGGCGAGATCGTGAACGTTTTGAAGCAATGTTAAGAGGATTTGACCGACCGATCTGGGTGTGATCTTATACTCT
>NZ_JAPDBZ010000189.1:0-5957 GCF_027705505.1 Aeromonas sp. QDB56 | reverse complement strand
TTGGAGACAGCCAGTTTACCAGCACCCTGTCTGTCAACTTCCACTTCCCCAAGATCCCGCGAAGAACCTTTTTTATTTCCCATCCGGCGCCCAGCGTGCACTGGGCTGGGGCAGGGGGATGATCCAGTGCAAGGTTATAGAGCAAAAAATCAAAAAAAGTTGACATTGCCCCGTCGCAACTGAAAACTCGGGAAAGTTGAATGGGTATTACAGGGGTAGAACATGGCTGTCGGTATCGAGGAAGTACTGCTTCCCGAAGAGCAACTGAGCGGTCGCGCTTTTACAGACGAAGACAGGGAGCTGTTGCGTTCATATGGGGGCCTTATCGAAGGCCTGGCCGATCTGTTCGGCAAGCACTGCGAGGTGGTGCTCCACTCCCTGGAAAATCTGCATGAGTCCGTGATCCAAATCGCGAATGGTTTCAATACGGGTCGAACTCTGGGGGCGCCGATCACCGATCTCGCCCTGCGGATGCTCAAGGACATCGAGAGCACGGGTCAGGATCACACCCAGAGTTATTTTGCCCGCAGTCGGACCGGTGCCTTGATGAAGTCGAGCACCATCGCCATCCGTAACCGCGACAAGCAGGTGATCGGCCTTATCTGCATCAATTTGCACATCAATGCGCCTTTCCACGAGTTCGTGGCCGAATTCTTCCCGACACCACAGCAGGTGGAGCGGCAATCACCGGAGACCTTCGCCAACAGCGTCGAAGAGCTGGTTGCCCAGACGGTGGACAACACCATCGACGAGATCAATCGTGATCCCTCCGTGGCCAACAATGCCAAGAACCGTTTTATCGTGACCCAGTTGTTCGAGAAGGGCATATTTGATATCAAGGATTCGATCAACCTGGTCGCCGACAAGCTGAATATTTCCAAACATACCGTGTATCTCTACATCCGACAGCGCAAGCAGGGTGAAGAAGAGAGCGAGTAAGCGCCATAGATAGGGGATAGATAACAATGGCTAAAGAAGTGATTGCAACCGACAAGGCGCCTGCCGCAATTGGCCCTTATGTCCAGGCTACCAAGCTGGGTGAGCTGGTCTTTACCTCCGGGCAGATCCCGCTCGATCCGGCCACCATGGACATCGTTGCCGGTGGCATCGAGGCTCAGGCAGAGCAGGTGATGAAGAATCTGGTTGCCGTCTTGAAAGCCGCAGGGGCCGATACCAGCAAGGTGCTGAAGACCACCTGCTTCCTGAGTGACATGAACAACTTCGTGGCCTTCAACCAGGTGTATGCCCGCTACTTTGGCGAATCCGCTCCGGCACGTTCCTGCGTGGAGGTCGCTCGTCTGCCCAAGGATGTGCTGGTCGAAGTCGAAGCCATCGCCTACGTCTGAGCCTGTTTCATTGGAAAAGCCCCTCCCAGGAGGGGCTTTTGCGTCTGTGAGGTAGAATGGATGCACCGCTGTGCAGGAGTGCGATCATGAGTCTGAATTTTGCTCTGCTGGTCACCGGGCCCGCCTATGGCACCCAGACGGCCAGCACGGCCTATCGTTTTGCCCTGAGTCTGGTCGAGCAGGGACACCGCTTGTCCCACCTCTTCTTCTATCAGGAGGGGGTGTGCAATGCCAATGGCCTCCATGCGCCAGCCAGCGATGAGACCGACCTGGTGGCATTGTGGCGCGAGTTGGCCATCCAGCAGGGTATCCGCATCGATGTGTGTGTGGCTGCGGCCATGCGCCGTGGCGTGCTGGATGAGCAGGAGGCCAAGGGAATGGGACGGGAGCATTTCAATCTGGAAGCGCCATTCTGCCTGAGCGGGCTCGGTCAGTTGGCGGAAGCCGCACTGACCGCTGATCGCTTCGTTCAGTTCTAGGGGGACAAAATGACCAGAATAGCGTTTATCTCACGGCGTGGTCCCCATGGTTCGGCGAGTGGTCGGGAGGGGCTGGATGCTCTGCTGGCCACCTCTGCATTGACGGAGTCCTTGGCACTCTTTCTGGTGGGGGATGGCGTGATGCAACTGGTGAGGGAGCAATCACCACACGCCATATTGCAGCGTCACTACGCCCCGACCTTCAAGATGCTGGAACTGTATGACATCGAAGAGATCTATGTCTGTGCGGTGTCACTGGCTGAGCGAGGACTGACGGCGGCGGATCTGCTAATCCCAGTGATTCCGCTCTCTCCTGCGGAAATTCGCCGTAGCTGGGCGGGTTTCACCACCCACATCTGCTTCTGAGGTGCCCGTGATACAGCTGATATTGAACTCTCCCTTCATGAGCCAGGATCTCGAGTTGGCGTTGCGTTACCGCATGGAAGGGGATCTGGTGGTGTTGATGCAGGATGCCGTGATGGCGGCGGCTGCCCCCGGGTGGTGCGAGCGCTTGGCAGACGTCCCCCTGTACGTCATGAAGGAAGACCTGCAAGCGAGAGGCTTGTCATCCGGGATCGGGATGGAACTCGATATGCCGGGTTTGATCAGGTTGATCGCCGAGCACGGATCACCGCAGACCTGGGGCGGTTAGACTTGGTTTTCCTTTTTATCTCAGTTGCTTAGCATAATGTCATTCGACTGTCATTTGCCATTTCGGTGTGCAAATTGTATAAATCTTGACTCCCTAGACAACAGGGCATAAAATTTCGCGTCCCCGTATCTGCGGGGAGGATTTTTCACACGTTTATGAAGTCATTATCAGGAGCCTTTTGATGGCAACTATTAACCAGTTGGTTCGCAAGCCACGCATCAAGCTCGTTGTGAAAAGCAACGTGCCGGCGCTGGAAGCGTGCCCTCAGAAGCGTGGCGTATGCACCCGTGTATACACCACCACCCCGAAGAAGCCTAACTCTGCACTGCGTAAAGTATGCCGTGTACGTCTGACCAACGGCTTCGAAGTCACCTCCTACATCGGTGGTGAAGGTCACAACCTGCAAGAGCACTCTGTTGTTCTGATCCGTGGCGGTCGTGTAAAAGACTTGCCAGGTGTTCGTTATCACACCGTTCGTGGTGCGTTGGACTGTGCCGGTGTTAAAGACCGTAAGCAGGCTCGCTCCAAGTACGGCGTGAAGCGTCCGAAAGCTTAATGGTTCTCCGTTAAGTAAGGCCAAACGTTAATTCGTTTCTAGTTAGATAACTTTCTAGTTTTGGGTAACCCCTGAAGTTACGGAGAATTTGAAATGCCAAGACGTCGTGTTGTTGGTCAGCGTAAAATCCTGCCGGATCCCAAGTTCGGATCTGAGCTGCTGGCTAAATTTGTCAACGTAGTAATGGTTGACGGTAAGAAATCTGTTGCAGAAGCCATCGTTTATGGCGCCCTGGACATCATTGCCACCAAATCTGGCAAAGAGCACTTGGCCCTGTTCGAAGTCGCTCTGGACAACATTCGTCCGGCGGTCGAGGTTAAATCTCGTCGCGTCGGTGGTGCAACCTATCAGGTGCCGGTAGAAGTTCGTCCGGTACGTCGCAATGCTCTGGCAATGCGCTGGTTGGTTGATGCCGCTCGTAAACGTGGTGAAAAATCAATGGCTCAGCGTTTGGCTGGCGAGCTGCTGGATGCCGCTGACAATAAGGGTTCGTCTGTCAAGAAACGTGAAGACGTTCACCGTATGGCTGAAGCGAACAAGGCCTTCGCTCACTTCCGCTGGTAATCCGCTTGCGCAGGGTCTTATGACTCTGCGCACCTTTAATTATCTGGGGACAAGCGCCCTAGTAAGAGGATGACAATGGCTCGTACAACCCCCATTGAGCGTTATCGTAATATCGGTATCTCCGCTCACATCGACGCCGGTAAGACTACTACTACCGAGCGCGTTCTGTTTTACACCGGTGTAAGTCACAAGATCGGTGAAGTTCACGATGGCGCCGCCACCATGGACTGGATGGAACAGGAACAAGAGCGTGGTATCACCATCACCTCCGCCGCGACCACCGCTTTCTGGTCCGGTATGGGTAAACAGTTCCAACCGCACCGTATCAACATCATCGATACCCCGGGCCACGTTGACTTTACTATCGAAGTAGAGCGTTCCATGCGTGTTCTGGATGGCGCCGTGATGGTGTACTGTGCCGTAGGTGGCGTACAGCCCCAGTCTGAAACCGTATGGCGTCAGGCTAACAAGTACAAGGTTCCCCGTATCGCGTTCGTCAACAAGATGGACCGTACCGGTGCTAACTTCCTGCGCTGCGTTGAGCACATCAAGACCCGTCTGAAAGGTAACCCGGTTCCTCTGCAACTGAACATCGGTTCCGAAGAGAACTTCAAGGGCGTTATCGACCTGGTCAAGATGAAAGCCATCAACTGGAGCGAAGCTGACCAGGGCGTATCCTTCGACTACGAAGACGTCCCGGCCGAGCTGCTGGAACAGGCGCAAGAAATGCGCATGAACCTGGTTGAAGCCGCTGCTGAAGCGTCTGAAGACCTGATGGAAAAATACCTGGGTGGTGAAGAACTGACTGAAGAAGAGATCAAGAAAGCTCTGCGTCAGCGTGTTCTGAACAACGAAATCATCCTGGTTACCTGTGGCTCCGCGTTCAAGAACAAGGGCGTACAGGCCATGCTGGATGCCGTGGTCGAGTACCTGCCGGCTCCGACCGACGTTGCTGCTATCGACGGTCTGAAGCTGGATGGCGAGACCAAGGACGAGCGTCACGCTTCCGATGACGAGCCGTTCTCTGCTCTGGCATTCAAGATTGCTACCGACCCGTTCGTGGGCAACCTGACCTTCTTCCGTGTTTACTCCGGTGTGGTCAACTCCGGTGACTCCGTGCTGAACTCCGTTAAAGAGAAGCGCGAGCGTTTCGGCCGTATCGTTCAGATGCATGCCAACAAGCGTGAAGAGATCAAAGAAGTTCGCGCAGGCGACATCGCTGCTGCCATCGGCCTGAAGGACGTCACCACCGGTGATACCCTGTGTGACGAAAGCGCACCGATCATCCTGGAGCGTATGGAATTCCCGGAGCCGGTAATCTCCATCGCCGTTGAGCCGAAATCCAAGGCTGACCAGGAGAAGATGGGCCTGGCTCTGGGCCGTCTGGCTCAGGAAGATCCGTCCTTCCGCGTATGGACCGACGAAGAATCTGGCCAAACCATCATCGCCGGTATGGGTGAGCTGCACCTGGACATCATCGTTGACCGTATGCGTCGCGAGTTCAAGGTAGAAGCCAACGTAGGTAAGCCGCAGGTTGCCTACCGTGAAACCATCCGCAACACCGTCAAGGACATCGAAGGCAAGCATGCCAAGCAGTCCGGTGGTCGTGGTCAGTACGGTCACGTCGTTATCGACATGTACCCGCTGGAAGAAGGCAAAGCCTACGAATTCGTCAACGACATCAAGGGTGGCGTGATTCCGGGCGAATTCATCCCGGGTGTTGACAAGGGTATCCGCGAGCAGCTGAAGTCCGGCCCGCTGGCAGGCTATCCGGTAATGGATCTGGGTGTGCGTCTGCACTTCGGTTCCTACCACGATGTCGACTCTTCCGAACTGGCGTTCAAGATCGCTGCTTCTCTGGCGTTCAAGGCTGGCTTCATGAAGGCCAACCCGGTACTGCTCGAACCGATCATGAAGGTCGAAGTCGAGACTCCGGAAGACTACATGGGCGACGTGATCGGTGACCTGAACCGTCGTCGCGGCCTGATCGAAGGCATGGAAGATGGCCCGTCCGGCAAGATCGTACGTGCGCTGGTGCCGCTGGCCGAAATGTTCGGTTACGCCACCTCCCTGCGTTCTGCTACCCAGGGTCGTGCTTCCTACGCCATGGAATTCGCCAAGTATCACGATGCCCCGACCAACGTCGCCCAGGCCGTGATCGAAGAGCGCAAATCCAAGTAATTTAAGATTCCCCGCCTACGACGGTAGGCGGGTTTAACCTAGAAGGACTACGTCGTGTCTAAAGAAAAATTTGAGCGTAATAAACCGCACGTAAACGTCGGCACCATCGGCCACGTTGACCACGGTAAAACCACCCTGACCGCCGCCATCACCAACGTGCTGGCCAAGCACTTCGGTGG
>NZ_JAPDBZ010000188.1:0-5999 GCF_027705505.1 Aeromonas sp. QDB56 | reverse complement strand
GGGGATCGCAAAACAGAGCAGGAGCGGCCCAAAAACCGCCGCGCATAATCGCCATTATGTTCAATTGGCATTTTCACTAGGGAAAACACCCAGCCCGACAGCTCCCCCACGCCAAGCCCGCAAAAACCACCTTCGGTCCGGCCCGTTCTGGCCAAATCGCGGCTGAAAGTTTGCGACGGTTTGAGGGGGTCGCATGCCCCCTCCGGTGAGCCGATCCGGTTTCAGCCCCAAACCACCATGAACCGCCCGTTTCCCCTGGTGATGAAGATGTCCGCCCAGGACATCAAGATCTCCCGGGCAGTTCCCCCTCGATGTCCTGGGCGGACATCAGGCCCTGTTGGCGTCCTGGCCGGACCGTCGACCCCGGTTCCTCCCATCGGCCCCAGACATCGAGCCCCATCGGTGTCCTGGCCGGACGCAAAGTGCGCCATCAACACCCCGATCCTCCGCCTATCTTGTCCGGAGGATCGCGTTCTTGAGCGCCATCATTTTTGTTTTTTGATTTTTCATTTTTAGCTTTTGATGGCACTGGCCAGCCCTACCCACGCCCTCGGCTGGATTTTCCCCTGTGCCTCTCCTTGCCCACGCTATGTACGACCCATAAATGGGCCGATACATAGCGTGGGCTCTAGCCTGTAGCTATTTCGCGCACATTTTTAAAAACATATTGAGCTCGCACATATTTTTTTCGTACTGTAGTGGTGCAAATGAGAACTGTCACACTCTGACGTGGCCCTGCTACACCGGATACAGGTAACCGATCCGAGACCAGCCAAAAACGGCTGTGTTCTGACCCCCGACAGCCAAAAATGGGAGACGCTCGCGCGTTCTGACGGAGACAGCCAAAACTCCCGTGTCATCTGCACGCAAACAGGATCGAAATAGGTTGAGAACAGTCCGAACCTTCCATACGACAGTTGGAGAACCGGGGCGATCGGCGGGGTAACCTGTCGCAACATTCTGTGGGGAAACAGGGTGTTGTCGTTCTAACGTGGAGACCTAAGTGAAGACCTAAGTGGAGACTTAAACTTAAATGGAGGCTTAACTTAAATGGATTTTGACCCCCTTGCCGAGCTGGCTATCCTGCGCCAGCAAACCGCCGAGATCCGCAAATCGCGGTACCCGCACTCCCGCCTCGATCGCCACCGCGCCGAGCTGCTCGCCATGCACCTGGGGGGGGCCAGCACCGCCGAGTTGCAACGCTGGCTGCGCAAGAACCGGATCAAGGTGGTCCACAGTACCGTGGCCCGCTGGCTCGCCAAACACACCGCACCTATCCACTGATGGCCACCTTTCGAGCGCCAGCGGCCCAAGCCGCCAAGATCATGCAGAAGTTGCAGGGTGGCGTGTTGCGTTCAGTCGGCACGGTCAGAAACTACGAGTCTGCGCTCACCCGCGTAGCCGAGTGGACAGCCGCAGAGAAGATCTCAGGCGGCCTGACCACCCTCACCCCTGCTCTGGCCGTGCAATATCTGGAGCAGCGCGGCCAGGATGTGGGGCAGAAGGCCCTCGACATGGAACGGCAAGCCATGCAGGCCATGATGCAGCATGTCACCGGCCAACTGCCCGCCGGTGAGCGCCTGCCCGTCATCCAGTCCGAACATGCCCAGGCGCTCAGCGGCCGGGCCTATACCCCCGAGCAGGCCCAGCGCATTGCCGCTGCCCAGTCCGAGCAACACGGGCTGGCGACCCTGATCGCCCACGCTGGCGGCCTGCGTGCCCACGAACTATTGGACCTGCGCCGTGGCGATGAACGAGCCCCCGACCCCCGCCCGGCCCTGGACAGCAAATGGCAGGGCCGGGACGGGGTGATCTACACCGTCCAGGGCAAAGGAGGGCTGGTGCGAGAGATTTTGGTGCCGCATGACCTGGCCGCCAGGCTGGAGGCCACCCGTCGCGATGAGCCAGTACGGATCACCGATAGGGGCATTTATTACCAGTCGCACTACGACATCGGCGGCGGCCAGCGCTGGAGCAACTCGGTCTCTGCCGCCAGCGAGCGGGTACTGGGCTGGTCTACCGGTGCCCATGGTCTGCGGCATACTTACGCCCAAGAACGGATGAACGAGTTGCAATACACCCTCAGTCGGGATCGAGCCCTCGAAACAGTGAGCCAGGAGATGGGGCATTTTCGGCCCGCGATCACGGAGACCTACCTACGATGAGACCCTATCTGTTTGGCCTGTTCGCCATCATTCTGTTCGGGCTGTGGTGGTACCTGGATACCCTGCTGGCGACACAAGGCTGGGCAACGATGGAGGGAGGCCAGTGGGGGCCGACCAGCACAGGCTGGAAGATCATCCCGGCCGCCTGGCCGCTGGCATTAGTCGGCGTGCTGGGCGGCGGCAGCCTCGCCTTGGTCCTAGTTTTCGTGGCATGGAACTACGTGGAGGACGAGGATCACAGCAAGGAGATTGCAGACCTTCAGAAAGAGTTGATGGCCGCCGAAATCCGCGCCACACAGGCGGACGCCATGGCCATCACCGAGGCTAAACGGCTCGTGCAGGCAGAGAAGCAGGAGGCTGCGCAGCTCAAGCAACAGGCAGTACGCGAGATGGAACGGAACAAACAGGTAGCAGCAGATCTGGCCGTCATGCAGCTGCAGGTCCAAACCCAGGCCATCGCAGCCCAGGCGGACGTGGAACAAGCAAACCGTAGGACACGCAATGCGACGGCTACCAGCCAGCGCAGAGCCAATAAGTTGGCAAAATTGAAGACGCAAAGCTAGAAACCATCATGCTAGTATCAAATCTAGATTTTGATTATTCAAAGGCGAAATTTGATATGGAAGAGCTGCAAGCGAAGTGGACGTTCGACCAAGGCGGGTTTGCCAAGGCCATGGTAGTGCCAACCCCGATGGGGGCCGGATACCATTTGCACCTGGTGAAGTTCGGCAAACAGAGCGAGACCATTGTCCTGGAACGACAACGCGGTGGCTGGCGGGTGTTCAAGAGCATCGACGCCGCCGCCAACACCGCCAACGGCATAGGCTTTCGGCGCATCGAGATAGACCTGTCCAGTCGTTGAGGGCCAGAACAAAGACCAACCCCACCCCGCTCCGTGGACAACGCCCCCGCCCACAGCCCGCAAGCGGTCTGCTGGACGGCCTCCGGTTCGGGCGTGTGCCCACCTCGCAACGAGATCCTCGCTCTAAAGGTTTAATCGCAGGAGGACGAGCCTATCTTTCGCTGCGCTTCAAGATAGGCTCGTCCTCCTGCGATTAACGTCAAAAATAACGTAGCTTCGCTGGATGATCCGCCTTGCTCAGGACTATCGAGACGACTGGCTGCCGCTCTCCCTCACGCGCTCCTGAGACACACCTCGCCTTGCTGCTCCTGCTTCAGTCCCCGCCTGTGGGCCGGACTGCCTCGCGTTTTTTAAGTGGTGCCGTGGGTGGCTACCCGTTCCACTGTTGCTAGAGCCCCACGGTTGCGAGCCATGGGCGGCTATGGTGCGCGTCGCACGCTGGGCAGTGTGTGAGGATTCCCCGTTCTGCCCGACCAACCACACCCTCACACGGCAACAAACTCATGCTTCCAATCCGTGCGGGTACGACAAAGCGCCAAAGGTGGTGGCCTTCGGTAACGGGCGTAAAGAGGGAATTAGCTTGAAAGATACGGTAGAGTGCCGCTAAACTTATTGGGCATTTGGGTAGCTGCTTCCCTCTACGGAGCCGTTACCTGGTACAAAGAGCGTCAACTCTGAGTACCTTCGAAAAACCACCTTGCCGGGTGGTTTTTTCGTTTCTGGCGCACAGAGTAGCGTTGATCAGACAGATCGATCAACGCTTTTTAGTGCGCGCTACTGCAAAAAAATGCTCATATTTTCAATACTATCCCGACAGGATAGTTGCATATCAATCACTCACGGCAGGGCTTCGATTAGGTCTGTCATGATGTCCTTGATGGACTTCCCCTGCGCGGCAGCATGCATTTTCAGCTTGGTATGCAGCGCCTCCGGCAGGTCGAAATTAACCCGCTTCATCTTCTCGGATCCTGCGATATCACCCATGGTCATTGCCCGTTTTTCGCTGCTGGGACGGCCAGCCTTCAACATACTCATTTACTCACACCCTCATTAACTCATTTGAGCAATGCCAATACTTCATCTGCCAAGCCCCGTATTTCCTGGGCTGCATTGCTATTAGGGGACGGTAGAGAAAACGGACAAAATCGTACGCTAAGCATGCGGCCTGTCAGGTTGAGGCCATAGAGTTTGACGTTTAGGCGTCAGATAATGCAGAAAGCGGCCCTAGTCTGACGCGATGCCAGTGAGCCGACTGACGCCCAGTTGAGGTATAGCCTAGATTGACATGCGCGATGCAACCCTTAACTTGCTTGCACCTATCGTTTCCATGCTAGCTTTATCGTAACGCTAAGGAAGGTCTGAAAAAGCCCATGTTTCGCGAAATCACCGCTCTGTAACCCGCATGGTTGCTGGGATGCATTTCTCGAGCGGGGGCTTTTTCAGACCTTCCTTAGCTTAGCGTACGATTTTTTCCGAATTCTGCGGTTCCCCCGATCAGGGCGGGTTTGCCAAGGCCCTGATCGTGCCCACCCCAATGGGTCAGGGCTATCACCTGCACCTGGTGAAGTTCGGCAAGCAGAGCGAGACCATTGTCCTCGAACGACAGCGCGGCGGCTGGCGGGTATTCAAGAGCATCGATGCGGCGGCCAACACCGCCAACGGCATCGGCTTTCGGCGCATCGAGATAGACCTGTCCAGTCGTTAAGGGCCAAGACAAAGACCAGCTCCGTGGACAACGCCCCCGCCCACAGCCCGCAAGCGGTCTGCTGGACGGCCTCCGGTTCGGGCGCTTGCCCACCTCGCCAAGATCCTCTTTCTCAGGACAAGCCATATCAGAAACAAACGCCCTTCGGGCGCTGTTATCTGATAAGGCTTGTTGTTTTGGATCACTCTGGCGAGATTTTGGAGAGGTAGCGGCTAACACTGGCCGAACCAATCCCCAAATCTTGGGCAATATCGCGGTTGCTATAGCCCATGGCTTTTAGCCTGATCACCTCCGGTAATAGCTCTACCGCTTTGCTTGGCCTACCGCCGCCCTTGGATACCTTGCCGCCATTCGAGCCGCTGCCAATCTTGCCACCCTTGGCCCCGCGCTTTGCTTGGATGGCTCGGAACTCGGACGGCGTGAACCGCTGCCATACCCACCTAGCAATGCTCTTGGCCGTGGCCTTGATCTCAGAAATGGGCAACGGGCCGCCACATTCCAGCGCAAACCCGCCGTTAACGTCATCACAGGCAGCGCGGACGGCATCCGCCCAAGCCTCATACCCGTTAGGCCGCCAGTATGCTCTAACGGCGCTGTAGGCCCATTCTCGCACCTCATCGAACAGGGTAACGTTACGCCCTAACCCGCTGGCCTCGTTGCGACTACGGCGGCTGTAGGCCGCTAAATCGGCATCGGGACAAAACTCGGCGAGATAATCGAGGGGGAACGCCTCCGAATGGTGCCATATCGTTAGCCAATCGTCGTGTAACGGGTTTTTGGTGATCAACCCTGCATACCCTACGTCCGCACCTAGCCGATGCGTTAAAACACGCTCTATGGCCGCTAGATAGCGCAACGGCTTTTGCCGTGCGGCACTGGTTCGTGCCACAGGGGTGGCAAGCAGATAGCCATAATGGGCATGACCGTTCTTCAAGTTGACACAAACCCAATTCGGCGCGGGGAGTCCGGCATCATCCCATGCGTGGTAACCGTCCGGCCTGTCTATGTCAAAAATCAACGTGCTTACATGGGGCGGCGGGTTGTGTTGGATATGGCGATAAGCCAGCGCCGTGGCCTGCGGACGGATCAGCAGCCCTTGGGCGGGGTCATCGGTGCAATAGGGGCGATGTGGCAGACGTTCAACAAATGAGGCGTAAGAGGCCGATTTTACCATCGATCACCGCACAAATTGGGGTTCTAGGGATTTTCCGTCCAAATGCGACATTCAGACTGCTAAGTGATTGATTTATTGTGACTGGCTATGTGA
>NZ_JAPDBZ010000187.1:0-6000 GCF_027705505.1 Aeromonas sp. QDB56 | reverse complement strand
ATGATGGCCTCTCCTGAAAGAAAAACACCCTGTCAGCGTACCGCTCACAGGGTGGGGGTGACCATCTCATTAGACCCGGGCCTTGGCCCGGGTCTTTGCATGTCAAGGGGTGGACTCAGCGCGGAGGCAGACCCAGCAGGGCGCGCAGCTGGTGCGCGGTGGCCTCGACGGCGGGCCAGTCGCGGCCAGTGACGGTGACGTGGCCCATCTTGCGGCTGGGGCGGGCTTCGCCCTTGCCATAGAGGTGAAGGTGTACCCCGGGCAGGGCCAGGGCGCCGGCCCAGTCCGGCGTGCCGTCTTGCCACAGATCCCCGAGCAGGTTGAGCAGGATGGCGGGCTGAACCTCGGCCTGTGCCGGCAGCGGCAGATCGCACAGGGCGCGCACCTGCAACTCGAACTGGCTGCAACCGGCGTTGTCGATGCTGGGATGACCCGAATTGTGGGGCCGGGGGGCCATCTCGTTGACCAGTAGCTCACCGCCGACCAGGAAGAACTCCACCGTCAGCACGCCCACATAGTCGAGGGCGGCGATGATGTGCTCGGCGATGCGCTGGGCCTCGCGCTCCAGGGCGGGCACATTGGCCGGGGAACGGGTCTGATCCAGGATGCCGCCGCTGTGCCAGTTCTGCACCAGGGGCAGTGCACTGATGGCACCGCTCGGACTGCGGGCCAGGGTGAGGGCAAACTCCCCCTCCAGTGGCAGGCGTTTTTCCAGCACGCAAGGGACACCGCTGGCGGCCAGGGCCGCTGGCAATTCGCCCGCATTGTGGATAGTCCACTGCCCCTTGCCATCGTAGCCCTCGCGGGCGGTCTTGAGGATGGCGGGGAAGAGGTCGCCGGGCAGGGCGGGCTGCGGCTCGCCCGGCAGCAGGGTCAGGTTCGGGGCAACCGGTACGCCGGCGCGGGTCAGGAAGGCTTTCTCTTCCCGGCGATCCTGACAGACACGTACTGCACTCGCGGCCGGGCGCACCGGCTTGTACTGCTCCAGCAGGGCCAGGGAGGCGGCGGGCACGTTTTCGAACTCGCAGGTGATGGCATCGCAGCGGCTGGCCAGATCGCGCAGGGCATCGGCATCGTCATAGGCGGCAACGATCTGCTCGTCGGCGGCTGCACCGGCGATGCTGACGGGGTCCGGGTCCAGCACGATCACCTTGTAGCCGAGACGGTGGGCAGACATCACGAAGTAGCGGCCGAGCTGGCCGCCACCGAGCATACCCAAAGTGGCGGGGGGCAGTATCATGCCGGCTCCTCCAGGGTGAGCGCCAGCACCCGGTCGCGCTCCTTGGCGCGGAAGCCGTCGAGCTGCTGGTGATAACGGGGAGCGTCGCCATCCTGGGCGACAGAGAGCAGGGACACGGCGAACAGACCGGCATTGGCGGCACCCGCCTCGCCGATGGCGAAGGTGGCGACCGGCACGCCCTTGGGCATCTGCACGATGGAGAGCAGGGAATCCATCCCCTTGAGCTGGCGGGTGGGGATGGGCACGCCCAGCACCGGGATCGTGGTCTTGGCGGCCAGCATGCCCGGCAGGTGGGCTGCGCCGCCGGCGCCGGCGATGATGGCGCGCAGACCACGATCGCGCGCACTGGCGGCATATTCAAACAGGAGATCCGGGGTGCGATGGGCGGATACGACGCGCGCTTCATAGGGCACGCCGTGCTCCTTGAGGATGCGGGCGGCGGCCTGCATCACGGGCCAGTCAGAGTCGGAGCCCATTACCAGGCCGATCATAGGGGGGGTCGTCATTACGGCTTCCTCGGATGTCAAACGTTTGCCGCATGTTACCAAAAAGCCGTGGGATCTGGCTCAACATTTCTTGTGTTTGACCCGCTCGAATGACGGTCAACGAGCCTCAAGGTACGAGAGGGGCGAGGATCTGCGCCACTTGGCACCGACTTTGGGTAAAAACGACATTAGAAATCCAGATGGCTATACATCCAAGACAGCTCTGCCTATAATCCCCCCGCTTTGGCGCATCATGCTTAAAAGGGAATCCGGTGAGAATCCGGAGCTGGCGCGCAGCGGTAAGGGGGAACGAAGCGACATCAGGGCACTGCCGTCAGGTGGGAAGCCGTCGCCGTAGGCCATCAGCCCCCAAGCCCGAAGACCTGCCAAAGTTCGTATTTCGGGCCGAGAGAAACCGGCCACGAAGTAGATGCTTACGCGAACTTAAGGATCTCTCATGTCCAAGACATTATTGGCGGCTGCCCTGTTGCCAACGGCGGCCTTTGCCCAACAACTGACCATCCCCGTCAATCCCACCATGGTGGTGACCGCTACCCGTGTCGCCCAGCCTGCCTCCAGTGTGCTGGCTCCCGTCAACGTGGTGACCCGTGACGAGATCGATCGCCTGCAAGCCCAGACCGTGACCGACGTGGTCAAGACCCTGCCCGGCGTGGAAGTGGTCAGCAACGGCGGCCGCGGCCAGCTCAGCTCGCTGCGGGTACGTGGTGGCACCTCTTCCCAGACCCTGGTGCTGGTGGACGGGGTGCGCAGCGCCTCTCTGACCGCCGGGATGACCGAGCTCAACAACCTGCCCCTCAACCAGGTGGAGCGGATCGAATATATCCGCGGTGCACGCGCCACTATTTATGGGTCCGATGCCATCGGTGGGGTCATCAACATCATCACTCGCCCGGACCAGGGGACCAATCAGCACAAGTTCAACCTGGGCGCGGGCTCCCACAAGCAGCGTCAGGCTGCCTTCAGCAGCGCCAGCCAGGTGGGTGATGCGGGTCAGATCAAGGTCGCTGGTGGTTTCGATGACGAGACCGGCTACAACGTGCATCCCATCGTCGGGGTGAACGATGGCGACAAGCATGGACACCGGGGCTATAACGCCATGGTGGATTATCAGCAGGCGCTGGCCAGCAACTGGGATCTGTTCGGTACGACCCGCTGGTTCCGCAACATTGCCCAGTACGACAGATCCTCTGCCGCTTCCGCCTGGGGCCCGGCGTTTCATCAACGCAACGAGACCTGGACCGAGAACCAGAGCTACCAGCTCGGCTCCCGCTATCATGACGAGCGCTACCTGAGCGAGCTGCGCGGCGCCTTCTCCAAACAGGATGCCTACGACTACCCGGATACCAGCGGCCGCGATCAGTCCGCTGATCGACTCTATACCCGTCAATACACCCTGAACTGGGTCAACAGCGTCAAGCTGGACGAGAGCTGGACCCTGGGGGGCGGCGCCGACTGGCAGCGCGACATGCTGGACGATAGTTCCCGCTCCTCTGGCGTCGCCTTCCCGAGTGAGGCCGATGAGCGTGACAACACCGGGCTCTATGCCCTGGCCCAGTTTGACAACCAGGTCTGGCAGGCCGAGCTGAGCGGTCGCAGCGATGACAACGAGCAGTTCGGACGTCACAACACCTGGCAAACCGGCGCTGGCTGGCGCTTCGTTGAGGATTATCGCCTCAGTGCCCGTTACGGCACCGGTTTCCGTGCCCCCTCCTTCAACGATCTCTACTACCCGGGGTCCGGCAATCCGGATCTGAAGCCGGAAGAGTCGAAAAGCCACGAGTTGATGCTGGACGGACAGACCGCTGGTGTGGAGTGGCGCTTGACCGGTTATCGCAACGACTTCGAGCAGATGATCCAGTGGGCACCGGACAGCCAGGGCATGTGGACGCCGCAAAACGTCGGCAAGGCGCGGATTGAAGGGGTTGAGCTGGAAGGGGAGTTCGAGACCGGCTGGCTGAGCCATCGCGTTTCCGCCGAATACAAGGATCCCAAGGACAAGGTCACCGACAAGCAGTTGCAGCTGATCTCCCGCAAGGGGGCCAAGTGGGTGAGCCAGGCGCAGTGGCAGCAGTTCGATGGCTCCCTGAGCTGGATCTACCAGGGTGAGCGTTATGGTGACGCGGCCAATACCACCCAGCTGGGCGGTTACAGCGTGTGGAACCTGGCGGTGGGCTATCAGGTTGCACCGTCCTGGAAGGTCTCCGGCAAGATCAGCAACCTGCTGGACAAGGAATACCAGACCTCGGTGGGTTACCCGGCTGATGAGCGTGCCTACTATGTGACGGTGGACTACGCACTCTGATCCCCTTGTCTGGATCTGAAAAATCAGGGGCCCTGCCATTGGCAGGGCCTTTTCTATTGGCGCCGGGCGGGAGTATGATCGCGGCCTCGCATTCAAGGGGGAGATCAGGTGGCCAATATTCTCGTGTTCGACTCCGGTATGGGCGGTCTGACCGTCTATGGGGAGATCCGTCGCGCTCTGCCGGAGCACAACTATTTCTACAGTTTCGACAATGCCCACTTTCCCTATGGCGAGCTGAGTGAGGCGGCCCTCATCGAGGCTTGTACCGGACTGGTCAGCCACATGGTGGCCGAGCACGCCATTGATCTGGTGGTGATCGCCTGCAATACCGCCAGCACCATTGCCCTGCCATCCCTGCGTACCGCACTCAGCATTCCCGTGGTCGGCGTGGTCCCCGCGATCAAGCCTGCCGCCGCCCTGACCCGTAACGGCTACATCGGTCTGCTGGCAACGCCCGGCACCGTCAGCCGTGACTATACCCATGAACTCATTGCCCAGTTCGCCCCGGGCAAGCATGTGCTGCTGAAGGGGGCCACCGAACTGGTTATCGAAGCCGAGCGCAAGCTGGCGGGGTTGCCGGTCAATATGGCCCTGCTCAGAGAGGTGCTCGCAGACTGGATGGAAGGGGAGGAGAGGCCGGATACCCTGGTACTGGGATGTACCCACTTCCCCTTGCTCAACGAAGAGATCAAACAGCTGATGCCGGAATGCCAACTGGTCGATTCGGGTCTTGCCGTGGCAAGGCGGGTGGCGCATCTGCTGGCGACACTGCCGGTCCAGGCGCCTGGCGAGGGGACGGGACGTGCCTACTGCACGCGACTGGATGCTGGGGCCCAGAAACTGACAGCCCCCTTGCAAGCTTGGGGGCTGTCGTCACTCGAAGAAGTGGTGTACTGAATATCAGGCGTCGACGTCGTTGACGTCCTTCTCATCCCGGTCCCGCTTGTCATTTGCTTCACGCACTTTCAGGGTGCGCTGCTGATACTCCTTGTCATTGAGCGCGGCGATGGCCTTGGCCGCATCGGCGACAGGCATCTCCACAAACCCGAAGCCCCTGCGTTTGCCGGTGGCCTTGTCCTTCATCAGACGAACTGACAGTACCTGACCTTGCTCGGCAAAGAGTTCGCGCACCGCAATCTCGTTGGCGCGATAGGGCAGGTTGCCTACATATAAGGTACAGGTCTCCTGGCTGGTCGCCTGTTCGAGGGCGGTGGCAGGCGCACGGTTAAGGAAGAGCGGTACCACGAAACCGCCAATGGCCAGACCGGCGGCAAAAATGACTTCGACTTTCAGAGAGAACTGCAGGGCCTGGGCAACCAGATAGCCGAGCAGCGCCAATACCAGAGCAAGAACTGCTGCCTGCACATAAACGGGAAACTTGGATAAATTCATCTTTAAAGACCTTTTGTAAATGAAAGCAAAAAAGGTGCAACACTCTATTCACCTTCATGGTAACCAGCTTTACGACCAGACGCTACCATGGACCACTTGAGGTAAATTATCCGCTTCATTATGGCATTCCTTCAGCCAGGAAGATCCTGATAAATGCCAATAAAAGAGGGCTGAAATCATCAGCTTGTGGATAACATTGTATATATACACTGGGTAAGTTGTTTCTAACTGGATAATTTGAAGTTTCCGTGACTTTCTTCAAAAATTCCCTTGTCATCGCAATCGGCCTCCCTATAATGCGCCCCTACCAGCACGGCGGAACACGCCAACCTGATGAGCCAGCTTCCCTTAGGAAGTGGGCGCCGAAAGAAAAGCGAAAACAACCGCTTGACTTTCGAAGTGAGGAGCGTATGATGCGCCTCCTCAACGCGATAAGCGTGACGCTCTTTAACAATTTGAATCAAGCAATCTGTGTGGGCACTTACAGCATCGAGCATCAAAAACAATTTTTGATATCAATGTCTGATGAAGTGACCAAAGCAACGAAAGTTGCAGCAGTT
>NZ_JAPDBZ010000186.1:0-6054 GCF_027705505.1 Aeromonas sp. QDB56 | reverse complement strand
GGATTTAGGGACTCAGAATACTTTTTTCTGAAAATCAAGGCGGCCTTCCCCGGAAAGCCGCGATGAACCTTTTTTTTCACTGCTCTGTGAAAGATTTGGAGTGACACACATGACATCAACACCGTCCGTCATCGGAGGGGCCTGCATCATTGCCAGCGTCTGTGTCGGTGCCGGCATGCTGGGGCTGCCGAGCGCGGGAGCCGGGGCCTGGACCAGCTGGTCAACCCTCGCCATCATTCTTACCATGGTCGTCATGACGGTTTCAGGCTGGATGCTGCTGGAAGCCCTGAAACCCTACGCATTGACCGCCTCCTTCAACTCGGTGACCAAGGATCTGCTCGGTCACAGGATCAATCTCTTCAACAACCTCACCGTCTATTTCGTGGGCGGCATTTTGCTCTATGCCTACATCACCTCGTCGGGTCTCATCCTGGGCGGCCTGCTGGGCATCAATAGCCAGCTGGCCTCGGTGTTGTTCGTGCTGGTGTTCTCCTGGTTCGTCTGGCATTCGACCCGGGCGGTGGACAGGATTTCGGTCGTCCTGATCGTCTTCATGGTGCTGAGTTTCGTGTTCGGGGTCTCCGGGCTTGCCAGCAAGGTCGACACCGCCAAGCTGTTCAACTCCTTTGCCGAGGAGCTGGGCCGCGCCCCTTACGCCCTGGCCATGTTGCCGGTGGCGCTCACCTCGTTTGGCTACCACCACTCGGTGGCATCGATGCGCGCCTATTACGGCGAGGAGCAGAAAGCCAGGCAGGCGATCCTGGGGGGGACCCTGATCGCCCTGGCGCTCTATCTGCTGTGGCTGCTCAGCATCTTCGGCAACCTGCCTCGTCCCGCCTTCGGCCCCGTCATCGCCAAGGGGGGTGACGTGGATGTGCTGCTGGGGGCGCTGGCCTCGGTGATAGAGTCCAGGCAGGTCTCCCAGGCCATCAACCTCTTCTCCATGGCGGCCATCCTCTCCTCCTTCATCGGGGTGGGGCTCGGGGTGTTCGACTATCTGGCGGATCTGTTCCGGTTCGACAACAGCCGCCGGGGGCGGGCCAAATCCTGGGCGGTGACCTTCCTGCCCCCCCTGGCGCTCTCCCTGATGTTCCCGTTCGGCTTCGTGGTGGCCATCGGCTATGCCGGGGCAGCGGCGACCGTTTGGGCCTGCATCATCCCGGCCCTGCTGGCGAAGAAGTCCCGGGAGCTGGCCCCGGACGAGGCGGGGTTCAAGGCCCCCGGCGGCCAGCCCATGGTGGTGGCCGTCATCGTCTTCGGGGTGCTTACCGCCATCTTCCACCTGATGGCCATGGCGGGTCTGCTGCCCGTCTACACCGGTTGACCCTGGTGTGCTGAACCTGGCCCCATCCCGAGCATATTCCACGGATGGGGCGCAGGATCCGGTCCGTTTCTCCCCATTTTCCCTCCGGATTTGATACCCGAAGGCATGCAGGGTAAAGTCCCCCGGCGCCAGCAGTGGCGAACGCAGGAGAAGCACGGCGGTGTGCCGTGACCAGTCGACAATCCGTTTGGGGGAGTAATGGAACAGAAACCATCGTTGGTGGGCGGGGCATGCATCATTGCCGGCGTCTGTGTGGGGGCCGGCATGCTGGGGCTGCCGAGTGCGGGGGCGGGCGCCTGGACCCTCTGGTCCATGCTCGCGGTGGCACTGACCATGGTGGTGATGACGGTCTCCGGCTGGATGCTGCTGGAGTCCTATCGGGGCTATCCCCTGCGCGTCTCCTTCGATACCGTGACCCGGGATCTGCTGGGGGAGAAGGTCAACGCCCTCAACAATCTCAGCGTTTATTTCGTCGGTGGCATCCTGCTCTATGCCTACATCACCTCGGCCGGTCTCATCATCGACGGTATGACGGGGATGGGCAGCCAGTGGGCGTCCGTGCTCTTTACCCTGGCCTTCTCCCTGCTGGTGTGGCACTCCACCCGGGCGGTGGACCGCATCTCGGTGTTGCTGGTGATCCTGATGGGGCTGAGCTTTGCCTTCGGCATCTCGGGCCTGTCGATGAACGTGCGCCTCGATCTGCTGCTCGACCGGGTGGGCAGCGAAGTGAGCTACGCCCCCTATGCCCTGGTGATGCTGCCGGTGGCGCTCACCTCGTTCGGCTACCACCATTCGGTCTCCTCCATGCGCGCCTACTACGGTGAAGAGCGTCGCGCCAGCCGCGCCATTCTGGGGGGCACCCTGATCGCGCTCGCGTTTTACCTCATCTGGCTGGTGAGCGTCTTTGGCAACCTGCCCCGCAGCGAGTTCGGCCCGGTGATCGCGGAGGGGGGCAACGTGGATGCCCTGCTCAAGGCTCTCGGTTCGGTGATCGAGTCCAAGGCGGTGGCCAGCGCCCTCAACGCCTTCTCCATGGCGGCCATCCTCTCCTCCTTCATCGGGGTGGGGCTCGGGGTGTTCGACTACCTGGCGGATCTGTTCAAGTTCGACAACAGCCGGGGTGGCCGCGCCAAGTCCTGGGCGGTGACCTTCCTGCCGCCCCTGGTGCTCTCCTTGCTGTTCCCGTTCGGCTTCCTGGTGGCCATCGGCTATGCGGGCGCCGTGGCGACCCTGTGGACCTGCATCATCCCGCCCCTGCTGGCCTGGAAGGTGCGGGCGGCCCGGCGCGAAGAAGGTGGCGAGGGCTTCCGCGCCCCCGGTGGCCTCTTCATGATCGTCCTGGTGATCCTGTTCGGCGTGCTGACCGCCGCCTTCCACCTGCTCAACATGGTGGACCTGCTGCCCGCCTACAAGGGCTGAGCCGTGACCCGGGTCGCAGTGCCAGCACACAATGACAAAGAAGGAGCCTCATGGGCTCCTTCTTGCTTGTCACACAGGCAATATTGGCGTCGGTTACTGAATGCCGACCGACAGGGAGTGGGGGACCTTGGCGCCTTTACGGGCGGTGGCGCGCATCTGGTAGACCTGGATCAGGTACTTGCCCGACTTGGGCAGGGTGCCTTGCCATTTTGTGTCCACGTTGCCGCCGCCCAGAGCCTCGGCCTGACCCGGGATGGCGCCCGGCGCGAAGACGTTGAAGTTGGCATTGGTGCTGCCGGTGATGGCGACAGTCATGGTCTGGCCTTCTTTGGCGCCCAGAGTGTAGTTGATGGTGTCATAACCGGAGAAGGTGCCGTCAACCTTGGCGCTGTGCGCGCCTTTGGCGAAGTGCACCGGCACCGTGGTCACCTTGTCTGCCGCCTGAACCGAGGCCGCCATCATCATGGCCAGCAAGGCGGCCGTTACTGCTTTTTTCATTATCTATTGCTCCTGTGATCGGGCCCTGGCACGGGCCTCGAGGGGAAGATATGCCTGAACGATGACGCGACTCCATCGAAATGATGGGGCGGTCGGAGTGGGGGATGTTGCAAGATTTGGGGTATGCACAGACGGACATGGTGCCTTTTGGCCGCAAGCCAGATGAACACAAGGTCGATGGGGTTTTATATGGCGAGTATCCCTGATACAGGGGGCGTTTTTGTCAACGTGGTGTTGACGAACAGGGTGCCCGCTGCGGCCATGACTCTGCGACAGAATTGATCGCCCCGGGTCTCCTGCATGGTCAGGGCGCGGGAGGGCTTGCGGAAAAAGAGGACGTCATGGCTGGCTGGTGCCCTCAGCCGCCATGGCCTGCTGCTCATAGCGCGCCACCGTGCCGTCCTGCTTCATTTGCCGGATCACGCTGGCAAGGGGGGCCAGCAGATCCTGATGCCGTTCGTGCAGGTAGACGTAAGAATCGGCCAGCTCCATCACCCCGGCGGAGTAGATGCCGGCATAGCCCGGGTCCTGGCGCGTCAGGGCGGCCAGGGCCTGGCTGGCAATCAGGGTCTGCTCCACATAGAGGTCACTGCGCCCCTTGAGCAGCTTGCCCATCCCCTGCTCGGCGGTGGTGATGGCAAAGAGCCGGTTCGGTGCCACCACCTTGCCCAGCATCATCTCCGGCAGCTTGGCGCCACGGCGAAACTCGACCCGATAACCGGTGCCCAGCAGGCTGTGCCACCCCTGCAGCTGGATCCCGGGCTGGTGGGCATAGGCCTGATAGGAGACGGCGAAATGGGGCTCGGGCACGCGCTGGAGGGTGCGGGTCTGCTGCTGGTAGCTGGCGGCGCGGTGGATCTCGCCATCGACCTGTCCCTGCTCTGCCAGCAGGGGGGCCCGTCCCCCGGGGTAGCCCTGGTACTGGAAGTCATAGCCCAGGCGAGCGAACGCGTCCCGATAGATGAGATCGAGCCAGCGACCATAGGGGGACTCCCTGGTTTCAAGGGAGCTCACCAGTGTGATGTTGCCCCTGCCTTGCGCCCCCCATACCTGGAAGGCCAGCAGCAAGAGCAGTGAAAGAGCGAAGAAGCGGTATCCTGAAACCTGCGCCATGGTGTCCCTGTCAGAGCGGTGGTTGCAAAGGGTGACAGTCCTATCCTAGCCCAGGGGGTTGCCCGGTCCAGCGCTTTCTGCCGTCCGCCCGTGGATACCCTCCGGGCCGCCTTGCCCGAATGAACGACAACAAAGGGAGATAGCCAGCGCCGCTCACAGGCTGGCGAAATCCACCTCGGGCAGGGTTTCGAAGCCGGGGCGGGCAAACAGATAGCCCTGCATCAGGCTGACGCCCATCTCCCGCAGGCAGGCCATCTCGTCGCGGGTCTCGACCCCTTCCGCCAGCGGGGTGATCTGCAACTCCGTAAACAGCGCCAGACAGTGGCGAACGATGGCCTGACGGATCGGGTCCTGGTCGATGCCGCGCAGCAGGTGCATATCGAGTTTGATGATGTCGGGGCGAAAATCGGCCAGCAGACTCAGGCCCGAGTAACCGGCGCCAAAGTCGTCGATCGCCGTCTTGAAGCCCAGGGCCTGATAGTGATCGACGATGCCGCGAATATGGCGGTTGTCCTGCACCTGTTCCACCTCGGTGAACTCGAACATGATCTGCTCGATGGGGAAGAGGTGCTCGCGGGCCGCCTGCAACGTGGTGCGAATGCAGCGCTCCGGGCGATAGACCGCATTGGGCAGGAAGTTGATGCTCAGCATGCCCCGCATATCGAGCCGGGCGGCCAGCGCGATGGCCTTGATGCGGCACAGCTGATCGAAACGGTAGCGGTTGTCGTCGTTGACCCGGGCAATCACGCTCTGCGCCGACTCGTTGTTGAGCCCCCGCACCAGGGCCTCGTAGCCGAAGACAGTGCGTTGGCTGCAATCGACGATGGGCTGGAAGGCCATGGTGAAATCGAAGTCGAGATCCACCTGCTCATGACACTGCTGGCAGAGGGTGGAGGACGGGGCGGCAGGTATATCCATGACTCTCCTCTCGGGGCGTGGCGGCGCTGGGGACTGACTCAAATGATAACAGCTCGGCTCCGCCAGCAGAGTAATTTCCCGGTAATACGCAGCCACTCCTCCTGAGGTACCAAACGTTACCCCGTTTGCTGCAAGATATGCGGCAAGGGCGGGCGCGGATGGCCTCGCTTGTTTGCCAGAGATCGGGCGATGCCCCGTAGGCACCCGTTAGCGCCGCTGGTGGCAGCCAACTCCGCCAAGGCAGTCGGTATAAACAGAATTTATGGGTTTTCGGATAATGACCCAATTTTTACTTATGCATGCTCGCAGTGTGCCCTGATGCAGCAACTTGGCCCGCTCATAGCCCGCAAAGGGCAATGGCCGATCTTGAGCAACCGGCATAGAGCACCAGCCAATGCCCTGTAGGTTCGATTAGCGCAGCGTAATCGGACGAACGAGAGGCTTTGATTGCGGTTGTTGTCGTGCAACAGAGGCGGCCAGCCGGAGGGAGGAAATTCGGCTGGCTGTTATGGCGGGAGAATCGATTTACGCGAACGTCCGATTACGCCTGGCGGCTAATCGAACCTACGGGTTGCCCCCTTCTCCCCTCGCGGGAGAAGGGTTGGGGATGAGGGGGCGTTATGCCAACCCAAGGTCAATGTTGGGTTTCTCGATGCTCGGCACCGACCGGCATGCTCTGCAAGCCACCGCTTTCTGTAGGTTCGATTCATGTACAGGATCTTTAGCAGCAACCAATTGAAATAGATATAAAAATGGCTTCGATTGTGATCTGATTTTATCGC
>NZ_JAPDBZ010000185.1:0-6100 GCF_027705505.1 Aeromonas sp. QDB56 | reverse complement strand
CAGCCTTGCTCCCCCAACTCAAGTCGCATTTATGAATAATTAGTCAAAAATGTGCTTATCTGAACAGCATTGCGGCAGTTGCCGGGCGTTTTTCTTTGCGCAAAAGGGTGATGTAACGCCCTTCATTACATGGCGGCGGCGCGCGCCTGATTCAGCCAGTCGTTCACCAGTGCCTCGTGGCCCTTGAGCCAGGCGTCGGCATGACGCTCCACGTCCGCCGGCTTGTTCTGCCCCTTGTTCATCAGGCCGTTCTGCACGTTGATGTCATTGAGCGGCAGCTTGACGATGGAGAAGAGCTTGGCGGCGGCCGGATTGGCCTCGGCAAACCGCTTGTTGGCAACGATGTGCATGGTGTTCACCGCAAAGCCGTAGTTCTTGCCGTTCGGCAAGCGGGTCTTGGCCGCATCCGGGGCGTCGGCGGGGACTTCCAGCCACACCACATCCTTGCCCGGCACCAGTTCGCTGCTGAGCCAGTAGGGGGTCCAGGTGTAATAGAGCACCGGCTTGCCGGCCTGGTAGCGAGCCAGGGTATCGGCGATCAGCGCCGCGTAGTTGCCCTGCTTATGGGCCACCGTGGGGGTCAGACCAAAGGCATCGAGGTGATGGTTGATCGCCCCCTCGCAGCCCCAGCCGGGGTTGCAACCGATGAGGTCGGCCTTGCCGTCGCCATCCCCGTCAAACAGCGCCGCCACCTCGGGATCCTTGAGCTGGCCCAGGTTGGTGATGCCGTATTGGGTAGCGGTCTTCTTGTCGATGAGGTACCCCTGGGCGGCACCGGCCACATAGGTGCCCTCACGGAAGAACACCTTGTCGCCCCCCGCCTGCTCGTACTTGTTGTCCTGCAGCGGCACCCAGTTGAATGCGAGGAAGGTGCCGTCTCCCTGGGCCACCGAGGCATAAGCCACGTTGTAGTCCACCTCCTGGGCGGGCTGAACATCGTAACCCAGACGCGCCATCAGCTTGCTCACCAGCAGGCTCTGGAAGGCCTCTTCCGGCAAGGAGCTCTGCAAGGGCTGAACGCGAACCCCCTCCCCCGGCAACTCGGCGCTGGCCATGGCGAGCGGGCTCAGCAGTTGGGCACTCAGCAGCACTGTGCCCAGGGTCAATCCTTTGGTGGTCTGTCTCATGCATTTACTCCTTTGTAATCGATTTTCTTGTCACGACCGGTCAGACGCAGCAGCAGGGCGGCGGGGCCGTGCTGATACCAGCGGCCGGTACGGGTGCGATCCGGTTGCCCCATCGCCTGGGTGAGGCGGTCGAGCACGATGGCCAGCAGCACGATGCAGAGGCCGCCGATGGAGGCGAGCCCCATGTCGAGCCGGCCGATGCCGCGCAGCACCATCTGGCCGAGGCCCCCCACCGCGATCATGGAGGCGATCACCACCATGGAGAGCGCCAGCATCAGGGTCTGGTTGACCCCGGCCATGATGGTGGGCATGGCGAGCGGCAGCTGTACCTTGAACAGCAACTGGGAGGGGCTGGCACCGAACGAGTGGGCCGCCTCCACCAGATCCGTGGGCACCTGGCGAATGCCCAGCATGGTGAGCCGGATCATGGGCGGCAGGGCGAAGATGACGGTCACCACCACCCCGGGCACGTTGCCGATGCCAAACAGCATCACGATGGGGATGAGGTAGACGAATGCCGGGGTGGTCTGCATGGCATCCAGCAGCGGCCGGGTCCAGGTGGAGAGCCGCTCGCTGCGGGCCAGCAGGATGCCGGTGGGCAACCCCAGCAGCACGCAGAAGAACAGCGAGGTCAGCACCAGGGACAGGGTCACCATGGCATCGGACCAGGCCCCGATGAGCCCGATCCCCACAAGAGATACGAGCGTACCGAGCGCCATGCGGCCGTTCACCAGTTGCCAGGCAAGCAGGGCCAGGAGCCCCATCATCAGGGTGGAGGGCACCGTCTGCAGCAGATGGGTCATGGCGTTCAGGGTCAGCTCCACCGGTGCGCGGATCAGCTGGAACAGCGGCCGCAGGTTCTCCACCAGCCAGCCGATGCCCCCTTCCACCCAGGTATCCAGCGGCACCAGCGCCTGCTGGAAGGGATCCAGCCAGTCGATGGCGGTTGTGGTGTCGGCGGCTTCGATCTGGTTCTGCCAGTCGGTAGCCTGGGTGTCGGTACTGCCCCAGGGATCGGACACCTCGGCGGACGCAGGCGTGCTCCAGGGGTCTGCCGCCACCTCATCGGCCCGCAGGGAAGGGCTCGCCAGCAGCACCAGGGCCAGCAGCCCGCTCAGCAAGAAATGGGGATTCATCAGCTTCATGCCGGGGTACTCCTGTCCAGGGTGTTGAGCAGATTGGCCTTGGAGATGAGGCCGAGGTAAGAGCCATCCTCCTCGACCACGGGCACCTGACAGGGAGCGGCCGCCACCTGGCTGATCAGTTCATTGAGGGCGGTGTCCGCCAGAATGGGCTGGATGTCCGCCAGCAACGCCTGCTCCAGGCTGCCTTTGGCCCTTACCGCCTGACCGAGCGACTCCACCGAGACGACCCCGAGGAAGCGACGGCTGCGATCCACCACGTACCCGAACTCCCGCTCAAGCTCCTTGAGCTGGCGCAGGGCGTTGCCCGGCCCGTCGGTGGTGTGTTTCTTGATGAGAGGCACCTGCTTGCGGCTGGCCACGTCGCGGGCGCTGAACACATGGGCCAGATCCACCCCGCGAAAGAAGGCGCGCACATAGTCGTTGGCGGGCTGGTTCAGGATCTCGTCCGGGGTGCCCACTTGCACCAGCTGGCCATCCTGCATGATGGCGATGCGATCGCCGATGCGCATTGCCTCGTCCAGATCGTGGGAGATAAAGACGATGGTGCGCTGCTGGCTGGCCTGCAGCTTGAGCAGCTCATCCTGCATCTCGGTGCGGATCAGGGGATCCAGCGCGGAGAAAGCTTCGTCCATCAGCAGAATGTCGGGGTCATTGGCAAGGGCCCGGGCCAGACCGACCCGCTGCTTCATGCCGCCGGAGAGGGCATCCGGATAAGCCTCTATCCACTGCCCCAGCCCCACCTGATGGAGCGCCTGACGGGCGCTCTGCTGGCGCTCCGCCAGCGGTACACCGGCCAGCTCCAGCCCGAAGGCGGTATTTTCCAGCACACTCAGGTGCGGCATCAGGGCGAAGGACTGGAATACCATGCTGATCTTCTTGCGGCGCACCCGGCGCAGTTCGCGCTCCGAGATGGCGGCGATGTCCTCGCCATCGATCAGCACCTGGCCGCGGGTCGGCTCGATCAGCCGGTTGAAGAGACGCACCAGGGTGGACTTGCCCGAACCGGAGAGGCCCATCACCACGAAGATCTCCCCTTCGTTGATGGACAGATTGACATCCTGGACCCCCAGGGTCTGTCCGGTCTTTTTCAGGATACTGGCGCGATCATGCCCTTTCGCCAGCAATTTGAACGCTTTATCCGGCTGATCGCCGAAGATTTTGTAGAGGGATTTGACCTCGAGTTTGACTGTCATATTGTCCTTTTTTCTTGGCCGACGCCTTGCCTGGCAAACCGTCGAACGTGAGCCAATTACTTTTAACACTAAGCAATTTCACACCCAAACAAAAGAACCAATTGAAGCCAACCTGGAAAGGTTAAATTTAACTCATTGATTTTTATTGGTTATTTTCATTCATAAAAATCCATTAAATCACGATAAAAACGCCTATAACAGACAGGGCCACCACAGTATCGATGCACTTGCAGCACATTTCATTAATGATTAAAAGGCGTTAGCAGCAGGCGAAAAGAGAGGGTGGGGAGGATGGCCCCCATCGGAGCGATTAATGGCCATTTAATTACATTGCTAATCATTTTGATGCCGCGCACTCGGTATTGCTTCAGGCAACTTCAACCATGCCGGTTCAGCCCCCTTCTCTTTGCGGCAACAGGGCACAAAAAAGCCCCCTGCTGTCGCAAGGGGCTCTTCATGGCATCAGAGGGCTCAGCGCCGCTGCCAGGTCTCGAAACAGTAGGGATGGGGGTTCTTCTCGTCAGGCTGATGGGACTCGCGCTCGATGCAGGACCAGTCGCCCTCGTCAAAGGCCGGGAAGCGGGTATCCCCCTCCACCGCCAGATCGATACGGGTCAGATAGAGCCTGTCGGCCCGTGGTAGCAGCTGGCCGTAGAGATGACCGCCCCCGATCACCATCAGCTCGGCCACGTCGCTGCCCGCCAGCAGCGCCAGTGCGGCCTCCACCGAGTCGATAACCTCCACGCCGTCGGCCCGGTAGTCGGGGTTGCGGCTGATCACCAGATTGCGGCGCCCGGGCAGCGGTCGCCCGATGGACTCGAAGGTCTTGCGCCCCATCAGCACCGGCTTGCCCAGGGTGACCCGCTTGAAGTGGGCCAGATCCGCCGGCAGGTGCCAGGGCATCTGGTTGTCCAGCCCTATCACCCGATCATGGGCCATGGCGGCAATCATGGAAATCATCATGGGGTCAACCTCTCGCACCGTCGTCAGATAATGGGGCGGTTACGGTACACGACCAGAGAGGGGATCGCCAAACCGAAACTCAGGGCCCCCACGATAAACAGCGCCTTGAGGCCGTTCTCCACCGCGCTCTGAAGCAGCTCCATGGTCACCCCGGAGATATTGAGCTCCACAATGGCGATCATGGTCTTGAACGCATAGCTGCCCGGGATCATGGGGATGATGGAGGCGACGCTGAACACCGGGCGCGGTGCCAGCAGGCGGCGCGACCAGTAGACACAGACAAAGCCGACCGTGGTCGCCGCTGCCAGGGTGGCCCACTCGATGGGCATGCCGTAGTGGATGAGCAGGGTACGCAGACTGTGGGCCAACGCGCCCCCCATGGCGCAGTATTTGAGCATCCGTGGCGGCACGTTGAACAGCATGGCAAAGCCCACCGCCGGAATGGCCGACCAGAAGGCATCCTTGGCCAGCAGCCAGAGCAGTTCCATCATACCTTCCACCCCCAGATACCGGTCCCCGACATGGCGCGCATGATCCCGATATGGTTCCGCGCGCTGATGGATAGCCGGTTTGCCCCGATCAACAGGGTCGATACAACGTCAAAGATCTTCATACCTTCCACCCCCAGATACCGGTCACCGACATGGCGAGCATGATCCCGATATGGTTCCACGCGCTGATGGATAGCCGGTTTGCCCCGATCAACAGGGTCGATACAACGTCAAAGATCTTCATACCTTCCACCCCCAGATCCCGGTGACCGACATGGCGAGAATGATCCCTATGGCTGCGCTGATGGTCAGCAGTGTCGCCGTGCCCCAGCGGGCCAGCCCCATGTTGAAGTAACCCTTCACCATGTCGGAGACCGCATTGATGAGCGGGAATCCCGGCACCAGCAGCAACACGCTGGCGGCCATGGCGAGATAGGGTTGTTCGCCCCAGCCGAAGAAGGTGGCGCTGGTGGCGAGCAGGGTGGCGATAAACCCGGTGGCGGCAAAGTTGATGAGGGGACTGTGGTGATGGCGGGCAATGAGCTGGCGCACCCGCATGGCGACCGAGGCCGAGCAGCAGGTCACCAGGAAGATGGGCCAGTCACCGCCAAACAGCAGGCTGAAGGCACCGCAGGAGAGCCCCACCATGGGCACCACCAGCCAGGGGTGATAGTGGAACGGCGTGATGGCCTCGAGGCGCTGACGTACCTCGCGCGCGCCGGTAAGCGACTTTTCCGTCATGATGCAGATGCGCTGGATTTCGCACACCACCTGCATGTTGATGCCGTGCTCCCGCACCCGGCGGGTGGTGGTGACGCAACTGCCCTGGTAGAGGCTGGTGAGGACGATGGCGCTGGAAGAGATGGCCATCTCGACGCTCTCCAGCCCGAGCGCCATGCCCAGGCGGACCGTGGTCTGCTCGATGATGCGGCTCTCCGCCCCAAACTGGGCCAGCATCTGGCCCGCCTTGACGATGATCCGGGTGATCTCCGTCTGCTGCTCTCGCGACAGCACCCTTCCTGGTGTGATGCTTCTCATGATCCCTTTGAGTCATAGCAAGATGAAATGTGTCTGGATATTACCCCAAAATAAATACACCTTCATCCCTCAGAGATCCCCTCATTTTTAGAGACTCAAATAATTCCAAGTGTGCGGGTATATAAGCGGTGTTGCTTCAGGTA
>NZ_JAPDBZ010000184.1:0-6176 GCF_027705505.1 Aeromonas sp. QDB56 | reverse complement strand
GAGCACATAAGATCATAGTCAGATCGTGAGGTCAAACCTGTTTACATGGTTAAAAAACATTCACGATCCCGCCCTGGTGAGCAGGGCCTCGTGTTCGCCGGGCAGGGTCTGGGTCAGTTGCAGGTAGTCATCCACCAGCTTGACGAGGGCAGTCATGTCCGCCTGCAACTGGGGATGAACCGCCACCTGCTGCTTGAGGCTGGCGACCATCTTGTCGACCTGGCCCTTGGCCTGTTGCAACTCGGCCACTTCCGCAGGCAGTTGCTTGAGATCCTGCTCGGTCAGCACGTCGGTGAGCCATTTGTTGGCGCTGAGCAGGCTTATCTGGGTCTGGCTGCTGGCGAGTACCAGCGGCATGGACTCCTGGGTCACCTGATCCAGGGCGCCGCTGAGTTCGCTCTGGCCGCGAAAGGTCAGTACCGCACTGGCGACCATGACGGCGACCAGGATGGCAAAGCCCAGATAGACTCTCTGTAGGATCGAGAGGTCTGACATTGTTTGTTTCATTATTGTCCCGCTGTCTGTGCAAAAGTCCCTTGCCTGAGTACCCCGTCCCTTTGATACCCTGCATGCCCCGAAGGGGATGCCGTTGTGGTTCGCGGGACGTCTCCTCGCTATCGGTATTCTTCACAATAACTGAAGCAATTGGGACAACGGCTGTGCCAAATGTCGGCTTGTGTCACACTTGGCGCGTTGCGGCGGCCTGTTTGGGAGCCGCTTGAGCTTTGTATTGAATTTTCTTTTTCCTATAAAGGAGTTACCCATGGCGCAAGAAACCATTTTCAGCAAAATCATCCGCAAGGAGATCCCCGCCGACATCCTTTATCAAGACGATCTGGTGACCGCGTTTCGCGACATCCAGCCCAAGGCCAAGACCCATATTCTGATCATTCCCAACGTGCTCATCCCCACCGTCAACGACGTGGAGCCGAATCACGAGCTGGCGCTGGGCCGGATGTTCACCGTGGCCCGCAAGCTCGCCAGCGACGCGGGCATCGCCGAGGACGGCTACCGCCTCATCATGAACTGCAACCGCCACGGCGGACAGGAGGTCTATCACATCCACCTGCACCTGGTCGGTGGCGAGCCCCTGGGACCCCTGCTGAGCCTGTGATGCGCCTCGTCCCGTCGACCGGCCTGCTGTTGGCCGGTCTGCTGCTGGGGGGCTGTGCTTCCCAGTGGAAAGACATGTTCGTCTCCTACTCGGATCAGATGGTGCCCCTGCGCAACCAGCTGCTACTGGGCCATGCCGCCGAGGCCCTACCCGAGGTGCGCGAATCGACCCCGGGGGACGACACCTTCGTGCTCGACCAGCTGGAGAAGGGGCGCATCGCCTGGCTGGCGGGTCAGGACGGCCCCAGCAAGCAGGCCTTTGCCGCCGCCGACAGCCGGCTTGCGTGGGAAGACAGTCAGGCCGAGTACCGCCTGAGCCAGGGACTGGCCCAGGCGGGCAGCCTGCTCACCAACGATCAGACCCTGGCTTACCAGGCGCCCGATTACGAGCGCACCATGCTGCACCACTATCTGGCGCTCAACTACTTGCAGCGCGGGGATGCCGACGGCGCCCTGGTAGAGGTGCGCCGTGCCAACCAGGTGCAGGAGCAGGCCCTTAAACGGCGGGCCGACGAGGTGCGCAAGGCCGCGCAGGAGGGGGAGCAGGAGGACGAAGCCGGGGAGATGCGCCAGCTGATGTCGCGCGGCGCCCCCGAGCTCGATCGCCTGATAGGCCAGGTGAAAAACGGTTTCCAGAACGCCTACACCTTCTATTTCTCCGGCGTGCTCTACGAGGCGGCCGGGGATCTCAACGACGCCTGGGTCGATTACCAGCGCGGCTATCAGATAGCGCCGGACAACCAGAGCCTGCAGGATGCCCTGCTGCGCCTGGCCCGGCTTCGCGGCTCTCCCGAGGAGCTCAAGGAGACCGAGCAACGGATGGGCCGCAAGGCGCCGCCTTTGGCCAAGGATCAGGGCCAGCTGGTGGTGCTGTTTGAAGATGGCCTCATCCCGGCGCGCCGTGAGCTCTTCCTGCCGCTGCCCATCTCCACCTCCAGCGGCGATTTTCGTACCTTTACCGTGGCGGTGCCCTATTACGACAATCGGGCCAGCGACGGCGCCCCGCTCACCCTGTCGGTGGGCAAGGGGGTGGCGCAGACCAGCGAGCTGGTGAGGCTGGAGGCGCTGGCGGCCAAGGATCTGCAGGAGCGGCTGCCTGGCATGCTGACCCGGCAGGCCCTGCGGCTGGTGGCCAAGGAGCAGGTGCGGCGCACCGCCGCCAAGGAGGGGGGGGATGTGGGTAACATCTTGGTGGGGATCTTCAACACCCTCTCGGAGCGGGCGGATACCCGCAGCTGGCTGACGCTGCCCGCCAAGGCCTCGAGCTGGCAGGGGATGGTCCCGGCCGGGAACGTCACCCTGACCCTGGGGGCGGGCAGCGCCATGCGCACCCTGCCACTCAGCGTCCACGCCGGGCGCACCACCCTGGTGTGGGTACAGCGCCTGGGGAGCGGGCTCACGACCCGGGTGATGCCCCTCTAGGGGGAACCGGATATGGCAACTCAGATGAATGACCGGTCAGGCCGACGGCCACCGGCAAGGAGAACAAGATGAAAGCACAAGAGTTGGCCCTGGGCCTGGTTCTGCTGCTGACGGGCTGTGCCACCAATACTTCCGGCGTGGCGCTCTATGGCGCGGCCGGTGCGGCGGCGGTGGCCGAGCAGCATCAAAACGTCAACGTCACCCTGACCGAACTCAGCCGGCGCCAGCAGAACGGCCTGTTGCAGGTCAACGTGGCGGCGGCCAGCACCCAGCGTGGTGACCACACGCTGCAATATCTCTTCTACTGGTATGACGACGCGGGGCAGGAGGTGGCCAGCGATGGCCGCGGCTGGACCCCCCTCAAGCTGCATGGCTACCAGACCCGCACCTTGTCCGCCCTGGCGCCGAGCCCGGCTGCACGGGGTTACCGGATTTACGTTCGCGAAGTGATGGAGGAATCCTACTGATGAAAATGAATCATGCCCTGCTGATCCTGACTGGAGCCCTGCTGCTGGGCGGCTGCTCCAGCACCACCGTCAGCTATGGCGATCCCACCGAGACCGAGACGGTGACCGTCGATTACGGCTCCTCCGACTTGCAGGCCATCGCCGACAAGATGGCGGATTCCATGCTGGCGTCCCCGGCCACCAGCGAGATCACCGCCGGGGGCCGCCCGGTGATGTTCATGGACTCCATCCGCAACAAGACCTCGGAGCACATCGACACCGAGGCCATCACCGACACTATCCGCACCAAGCTGCTGCGCTCGGGCAAGTTCCGCTTCGTGGACATGAGCAAGGTGGCGGCGGTCAAGCAGCAGCTCGAATACCAGCAGGGCAGCGGCATGGTGGATCCCGCCACCATGGTGCGGCTCGGCAAGCAGACCGGTGCCCGCTACATGGTCTATGGCAACCTCGCCAGCATCGTCAAGGACAACGGCAAGGTGAAGGACGTCTACTACCAGATGACCATGAACCTGATGGATGTGGAGAACGGCGAACTGCTGTGGGCCGATCAGAAAGAGATCCGCAAACAGGCCAAGAAGTCCACCTTTGGCTGGTGAGGACCCGCGGGGGCAGGGGGATCTGGCGGAGCTGGCGCTCCTCGCCAGCCTGCCAGCGCCCTGGGATCAGGGGCGCCTTGAGCCGCTTGGCCAGGGCCTGACCAACGGCAACTACCGGCTTTGCCTCCCCACTGGCGAGCAGGCCTTCCTGCGCCGCGGTCATCCGGATCCGGTGCGCCTTGGCATCGACCGGGCCACCGAGTGGCAGCTCTACCAGGGGGCGGTGGGGCAGGGGCTGGCGTTGCCCTGTCATCACGGCGATCCCGCCACCGGCCTGATGCTGCTGGCGTGGTGCGACGAACCCAACTGGGCCGAGCAGGCGCCGCCTCTCGCCGCGCAACCCCGCCTGATGGCGGAGGTGCTGGTACGGCTGCACCGCCTGCCGGTGCCGACCGTGGTGATGGCGGTGCGGGCCCACAGCGGCGGTTATCGGCAGCGTCTGGCCCATATCCCTCCCTGGCTGCCCGCGCTGGAGCGGGCCCTGCTCGCGAGCCGGGAGCCGGACGACTGCTGGCTCCCTTGCCATCACGATCTCAATCCGGCTAACTTGTTGGGGGCGCGGCCCTGGGTCATCGACTGGGAGTACGGCGCCGCCGGTCATCCTGGGTTCGAGGTCGCCAGCATCCAGCGCACCCACGGCTGGAGCGAAGAGCAGCGGTGCCAGTTGGAGAGCTGCTATCTTGAAGCCATGGACGGGGCACCGACGGGGCTGGGGCCCCTGGGATTCCAGGCCGATGCCTTCCTGCCCTGGGTCGATTACATCGGCCTGCTGTGGGCGCTGCTGATGGCCGAACAGCAACCCGGGCCCGAGTATCAGGCCCTGATCGATATCAACCGCCAGCGCTTGGAGTGATGCCAGGCAACGGCCCGCGCGACGCGTGTATTCAATGAATGGGAGGCATGCATGGTGACCACATTCTCATGGCGTCAACCGCGTAGCTGGAGCCTGCTGCTGCTCTGCCTGCTGCTGACGGGTTGCGCCACCCGGGTGATCTACTACTGGCTCGACTCGGCCATCGTCTGGCAACTGGACGACTACTTCTCCCTGGACCGCAGCCAGAAGAAGCTGCTGGACCAGGAGGTGAAGGGGCTGATGGCCTGGCACCGGCAGCATGAGCTGCCCATCTATGCCCGGGATCTCGACGCCCTGGCCAAGGCGGTGGCCAGCCCCATGAGCCCGGCCCAGGTGACCCTGCATCTGGACAGAACCCAGGCGAGCCTGACCCGTACCCTGGAGAACGCCATTCCCCGCACGGTGCGCCTCGCCAAGACCCTGACCGACGAGCAGGTGGCTCGCTTCATGGCCGATCGGGTGACGCGCCAGCAGGAGCGCCAGCACGATTTTGCCACCCAGTCGAAGGCCGAGATGATCAAGGGCTTTCGGGAGAAGATGAACGAGCGCCTGGTGTTCTGGATTGGCAAGGTGAAGCCGGCCCAGGAGCCCCTCATCACGCAGTGGGCCGAGTGGCAATACGAGATGATGGCCCCCTGGCTCGACTTTCAGGAGGCCTGGACCAAGGAGCTGGATCGGCTGATGAAACAGCGCCAGAGCCCGGATTTCGGCCAGGAGCTGACCCGCTTGCTCCAGCAGGGGGACGGCCTGATGGATGGCCGCTTCACCGGCTACACGGACCAGTCCCGCCAGCGCACCATCCAGTGGCTGAGCGATCTCAGCCACTCCATGGATCTCTCCCAGCGGGCCCACCTCTACACCCTGCTCAAGGACTATGCCGAGGACTTCGAGGGCATGACCCGCAACCGCTGAGGACGCGGTGAGACAACACAAGGGCGGCGGGCCCCGGGCCTGCCGCCCTTGTTCTTGTGGGGCAGGCTGTGGTAGCTTGCCCTTTCTATTGTGTGGGAATTAACTTTTGAACCTGACCGACAACGTGAAACTGGCGGCGATGACCCTGCTCATCACCCTCGCACTGTTGTTCTCTACCCTCTCGGTGGAGGGGGTCAAGGTACCCGCGTTCCAGCCCTCGGCCCAGCAGGCCCACTCGCTGGCGGAGGGGGCGGCACCTGCCGACGCAAGCCCGGCGGCCCACGGCGTCAGCGGCAGTGACGATGGCATCGTCAAGTTCGTCGGCTCCCACCAGAATCACCTGCTGCGCCTCGAGCACTCCCTGAGCCGCGATCATCAGCCCGGCAGCGTGGTCTACGAGCTGGTGATGAGCTGGTCCCAGCAGGCGATCCTGCTGCTGCTGTGTGGCCTGCTGTTCTATGCCGCCCTCTTCTACCCGGGGACGAGCTTTCGCGATCACTTCGCCGGCATTCACAGGCGCCGCCTGCAGCGCCGGCATCTGCAGTACCGCTTCGCCCAAAGCTTCCTCGCCTGACCCCGATGGGGTCAGCTTGCCACCTGTTGCCTCATCTTCTCTCTGTTGCTGTTCACTTTTAGTGAACGGCTAGGCTGTCTTGTTTCATTTTTTTGCACGGCGCGACCCCGGTGTCGCCCCTTGCCATTGCCTGACAGAGGCCGATTACATGAGAAAAAAGAGTCATACCAATCGGATTAAACATTAGGTCAGTTTTATCCAATCTCGGCTACAAAGTGACATCACCCGCTCCACATCGG
>NZ_JAPDBZ010000183.1:0-6262 GCF_027705505.1 Aeromonas sp. QDB56 | reverse complement strand
GGGGCATGCAGTCGTGGCAAGCCCTCCGATGCCATATCGGCTCTTGAAGCTGGCTGAGGGTCATGGGTAATCAGGAAATAGAATACTGGTCACATTTTATAAGCCACAAACGGCCTGAACATCGTTTAATTAGACCGCAAACGATTTTTATGGGCCCTGTTTTTTATCACTCGGTCATCATTTGATAATCAAATGTTAATTTCATGATTTCCTGGGGGGAACAGCCGCCGGGTGGAGTCATGTAACACCGAAATAACATCCTCCAGCGGTTGCTGCCGCAATTGTGCCAACAAGCGGGCTATGGTCGGCAGGCTGGCCGGCGTGTTCACCTCCCCCTGCTGGCCTTGCAGCGGCATGTCGGGAGCGTCGGTTTCCAGCAGCAAGGCCTCCAGCGGCATCTGGCGTATCGCCTCCCGGGTCTTGTTGGCCCGCTCATAGCTGATGACCCCCCCGATCCCCAGCCTGAAACCCAGTTGCCAGAACACCTCCGCCTGACGCAGGGAGCCGCTGAAGGCGTGAATGACCCCCCCTTGTGGCGGAGTGAAGCGCCGCAGGATCTTGGCGACCGTGTCGTTGGCACGCACCGAGTGGACGATGAGGGGCAGCTCATGCGCCATGGCCAGCCGCACCTGCGCCTCGAACATCTCGACCTGCCCCTCCTGCGGCACATGGGAGCGCAGATCCAGCCCGCACTCCCCCACGGCCACCAGCCCACGGGGCCGACTCGCCAGCAGGGTCTCCAGCCGGGTCAGTGCATCCCGGGGCTGCTTGCCCACATACCAGGGATGGATCCCCAGGCCATAACGGATGCCGTCGTGGCGCCCGGCCAGCGCCATCACCCGCCCCCAGTTTTCCTCTCCCAGGGCGGGGATGATATACTCGCCCACCCCCAGCTGGCGCCACCGGGTCAGCAGCGCCTCCCTATCGGCGTCAAAGACCGGAAAATCGAGGTGGCAGTGGGTGTCTATCAATTCCATGTCGCGCTTACCTGTCTGTCGTACTCAATGGGTTCATTCCATGCCAACACACGTTTCCCGAGGCTTTACCCTGATAGAACTGGTGCTAGTCATCATCGTGCTGGGGATCCTGGCCGTCACCGCCCTGCCCCGCTTCATCAACATCCAGGACGACGGGCTCAAGAGCAGCGTCTCGGCCACGGCGGGCAGCTTTGCCAGTGCCGCCCGGCTCGCCCACGCCGGCTGGGCGGTCAAGGTAAAGGGGAGCCCCTGGCACTCTACAACTTTAGCGGCATGGGCATGCAGGATCTCGACATCAACAGCCATGGCTGGCCGGTGGGCACCAAGGAGGACCAGGGAGGTCAGGGGCCCGATACCGTCTTCCCCGGTGGCGACAGCGATCAGATCTCCGTCAGCAGCCGGGACGACTGCGAGAGCCTGTTTGGCGCCCTGCTCGATACCGATCTGACGGTGGCCGATGAGTTGCACCAGGATTCAGACAGTGACTACATATCCCGGCTCATCCCGGCAGACGCTCAGGCTGACGGCGCCCTTCGTCACGACAACTGCCGCTATACCCTGCGCAGCTCCGTTGGCCGCTTCCCGGCATACCCCGACGGGCTCTCGTTCGACTACAACAGCGTCACTGGTGCCGTGACCCGCCAGTTCCAGTGAGGTCGTCGCCCTTCTCCGGGCGCTTCTCGTCTTCATCATGGCGTATCGGCGCGCAGCAGCGCCGGTTCTCCGGTGTGAGTCCCCACTCCTGGCACCAGGCATCGTAGCGAGCCAGCCAACGCAGCAATATCCCCTTCATGGGCGCCTCCTTGTCTTGATGGTTTCCCCACAAGCCTGCCCCAATCCAACTCCCCAGACCAGCATCTCGGGGCCAGCGGCGTCATGGCCTGTCCAGCGGCAGCAGCAGCCCCATGGAAATCTCGTCCACATAGCCCTCGTCCAGCCGATAGGCCTGCCGTCTCACCCCTTCCTCCACGAACCCGCACTTGCGATACAAGGCGTGGGCCACCTCGTTGTGGGCCATCACTCCCAGCTCCAGCCGGTGAATACCGAGATCCCTCGCGGCCGCGATCAGGGTACGCAGCAACCGTTCACCCCATCCCTGCCCGCGCGCCCCCGAACGCAGCCCCATCACCACCAGGGCGCAGTGGCGGTTGCGTGCCAGGCCGCCACCAAGGAGCGCGGCAAACCCTTGCACCTCCCCCGCCAGATCCAGCAGCCACATGGCCTGGTTGGGGGCCGCGGCCATGGCCTCGAGCCGCCTGCGCTGCCCCGCGATGTCCGAGGGGCGCTCTCCCGCTTCATACAGCATGAAGCGGGTCTCCCTGTCCAGTTGCCCGAAGAAGCTGTCCAGCACCGCCGCATCCTCCACCCCTGCCATACGAATCATCACGCCGACCTCCCTGCCTGGTGGTTCTGCCGACCACGACCATAAAAAAAACGACTCCCTCAGGAGTCGTTTTTATCAGAGCCATCTGGCTAACGCCACGCCCTCTGCCCGCTCAGGCTTTCGCTGGCAGGCTCAGGCGAGCAACCGCTTCCACGTGCATGGAGTGCGGGAACATGTCCACCGGCTGCACCTCGTCCAGCACGAAGCCCTGCTTGACCAGCCAGGCGAGATCCCGGGCCAGAGTCTGGGGGTTGCAGGAGACATAGACCAGACGGCGCGGCGCCATGGCCACCAGGGTCTGCAATACCGCCTTGTCACAGCCCTTGCGGGGCGGATCCATCACCACCACGTCGGCACTCACCCCGTCGGCATGCAGGGCAGGCATCAGCTGCTCCGCCTTGCCCACGTGGAACTCGGTCTGCTCGATGCCGTTGAGGGCCGCATTGCGACGGGCGTCGCTGATGGCGCTCTCCACCGACTCGATCCCCACCACCTTGGCGGCCTTGCCTGCCAGGAACAGGGAGATGGTGCCGATGCCGCAATAGATGTCGAACACCGTCTCGCTGCCGGTCAGCTCGCAATACTCCAGCGCCTTGGAGTAGAGCACGTCGGTCTGGCTCGGGTTGTTCTGGAAGAAAGAGAGGGGCGAGATCTCGAATTCGAGCTCGTGGATCTTGTCGCGGATCACCCCGCTGCCCAGCAACACCCGGTTCTTGTCACCCAGGATGCGGTTGGTACGCGCCTCGTTGATGTTCTGCACCAGAGTAGTGACCGGCAGATCCGCCAGGGCCGCCAGCAGCTCGGTTTCGAACGGCAGCGCTTCGCCCAGGGTCACCAGCACCACCATCAGCTCGCCGCTCTTGAAGCCCTTGCGGGTCATCAGGTTGCGCACGCAGCCGGTGTGGGCCACCTCGTCATAGGCCGCGATGTCGTGCTCGCGCATCCAGTTGCGTACCCGGGCGTTGAGCTCCACGTGCAGCGAATCCTGCACCGCGCAATCATCGGCGGTGATGAGGTCATGGGAGTGCTTGCGGTAGAAGCCGATCTCGGCGCCCGCCTCGCTGCCACGCACCGCGTACTGGGCCTTGTTGCGGTAGGCAAACGGCGTCTCCATGCCGAGGATAGGGTTGACCACGGCCTCACCCAGACCGACCTGCTCCAGTGCGCTCTGCACCAGGCTCTGCTTGAGGGCAAGCTGGGCCGGATAGGCCAGCGGGCGCACCTGGCAGCCACCGCATTCGGTGTTGGGGCAAAAATCGGCCACCCGATCGGCAGAGGGTTGGGTCAGCTCGACCAGCTTGCCGTGCAGGTAGTTCGGTTTGACCTCGGTCAACTCGACCAGCGCCTGCTCACCGGGCAGCAGACCCTCGACAAACAGGGGGCGATCGAACAGGCGACCCTTGCCATCCCCCTTGTCGGTCAGTTCCAGAATATCGATCTGATGTTGGTGTCCCACTAACGGCATGAGCGGCTCCGAAGGCATGAAAGAGAGGGTGACGACGGGGCAGACCCGGCGACCCCGAATAAAGGGTGGCAGAGTTTAGCGGAGATCCGCCCAAAATGCAGGCATAAAAGACCCCGCAAACACAAATAGCGACCCCGGCCACCAGCGGCCCGGTCCGGGCAGCCTGGCCAGTCCGCCCCAATAAAAAAACCGCCGGACGGGGCCGGCGGTATGACATTCATGGCAGCAGGATCAATGGCTGTAGGCTTTCTCGCCGTGGCTGGTCACGTCCAGCCCTTCGCGCTCGGCATCTTCCTTCACCCGCAGACCGATCAGCAGGTCCACCAGCTTGTAGGCCACGGCCGAGACCAGGGCGGTCCAGACCACGGTCACCCCCACGCCGATGACCTGTACCTTGACCTGGGCCAGGATGGAGTATCCCTCGGCCACCTGGTTGGTCACATAGTCCCACACCCCGGTGCCGCCCAGATCCGGGCTGGCGAACACCCCGGTCAGCACGGCCCCCAGGATCCCGCACACCCCGTGCAGGCCGAACACGTCCAGGCTGTCATCGGCCCCCAGCAGACGCTTGAGACCGTGCACGCCCCACAAACCGGCCACACCGCTGAGCAGGCCGATGATGAGGGCGCCCCCCACACCGACGAAACCGGCGGCAGGGGTGATGGCGACCAGGCCCGCCACCGCACCGGAGACAGCGCCAAGCAGGGAGGGACGGCCCTTCATCGCCCACTCGGCGAAGGTCCAGGAGAGGGCGGCAGCGGCCGGTGCGATCCAGGTGTTGGCGAAGGCCAGGGCCGCCGTGCCGTTGGCTTCGAGGGAGGAGCCAGCGTTGAAGCCGAACCAGCCGAACCAGAGCAGGGCGGCACCGATCATGGTCATGGTCAGGCTGTGGGGGGTCATGGGGTCACGGCCATAGCCAACCCGTTTGCCCACCATGAAGGCCCCTACCAGACCGGCCACCGCGGCGTTGATGTGCACCACGGTGCCACCGGCGAAGTCCAGAGCGCCGTGCTGGAACAGATAGCCTGCGGTGGCACCGGCCGCTTCGGCGGCGGCCGCATCCGTGTAGGCATCCGGACCCGCCCAGTACCACACCATGTGCGCCATCGGGATATAGGCGAAGGTGAACCAGATCACAGCGAACAGCAGCACCGCCGAGAACTTCATCCGCTCGGCAAAGCCGCCGACGATGAGCCCGCAGGTGATGGCGGCAAAGGCACCCTGGAACACCACGTAGATGAATTCGCTGATCCCGACCCCCTTGCTGAAGGTGGCGGCGATGGAATCCGGCGTCACCCCCATCAACAGCACCTTGTCGAAGGAGCCGTAGAAGGCGCCGCCCTCGGTGAAGGCCAGGGAGTAGCCGTAGACCACCCAGAGGACGGTGATGAGGCAGAACAGGGTGAACACCTGCATCAGCACGCTCAGCATGTTCTTGGCGCGCACCAGGCCGCCGTAGAAGAGGGCGAGGCCCGGCACGGACATCAGGATCACCAGGGCCGCCGCCACCATCAGCCAGGTATTGTCCCCCTTGTTGATGGTCACGGTCGCGGCCGCCTGTACCACATCGGCCTGCGCGGCCACCTCTTCGGCCCAGCCCGGGGCGGCCATGGTGGCGGCCAGCGCCAGCAGGCCAGTCATTACGAGTCTCTTGAACATACAGCCCTCTCCTTGTCGTCCCGGCATCCGGGTCCATTTCCTGATATGCATTTCCAACCTGGCCACCTGCCCACCGTACCTGTGTGGCTCACGGAGACATCATGGCGACATGACATGGGGAAAGCATAAAGCAGGCCAAGAAAAATAATCCTTTTATTTCATAGCGTTATCTTTTCATCACATTCAACACGCACCATCTTGGCGCACAATGCCCGGTTACAGGGGGAAAATCGCACTTTGGCTGTGCATTGCCGGGAAAATGCACCAGGATGACCCAACCACCTCACAATGACAGGGCGAACCCGTGGTGATGTCACCCTGGCAGGCTTATCTATCCTGCTAAGGTATTTATGAAATAAATGAAATGGGCCATACCATGGTGAAATCAAATGAGGCTGACGGCCAATATCCCCCCACCCAAGGGGCACAAGCACGATAAGAGTGCAAACTCGCGCCATTCGTCTGGCTTGCCCCGAAATGCCCGGTCATACTGGCAAGCCATCTTCCCCTGTTCCCAGCGCCGCGAGGAGCCCATGCCCAATCTCAACGTGACCGAAATCAAGGCCTTCGTGCCTGCCCGGGATTTCCCGCTGTCAAAGCAGTTCTATCAGGATCTCGGCTTTACCCTGGCCTCCGATGGCGACGGCGTGGCCTATTTTCATCTCGGCAACGCAAGCTTCCTGCTGCAGGATGGCAATCCCCCCAGGGCGGGAGCACACTTTGTTGATATTTTAACCAAAGAATAACTGAGCCCGATAGTCGTCATTCCAGCCGGCT
>NZ_JAPDBZ010000182.1:0-6292 GCF_027705505.1 Aeromonas sp. QDB56 | reverse complement strand
GTGGTGTGTTTGGAGACAGCCAGTTTACCAGCACCCTGTCTGTCAACTTCCACTTTCCCAGGATCCCGCGAAGAACCAAAAAAGAGGGCCAGTAAACTACTGGCCCCTTAACTGGAAGCAATGTGAGCAATGTCGTGCCTTCACAAGAAGTCCATCACGTTGGAACAAATGAAGTCATTCCCGGAAAACAAGTTAACAATAATCATTCTCATTTAACTGTGCAAGCCTTATTTGCGAAGATCGCAAAAAAATTGACCACCCATGGGGGTGGTCAATCTCATCAGGCTTGTCGCGTAGCAGCTTGCAGGCCAGCCAATCCGGCCTCCCCCACCAGCTTGCGGCTGAGATAGCGCAGTAGCACACCGTAAAGCGGCACAAACAACCCAAGACTTATCAGCAACTTGAATACGTAATCCACGGTCGCGATCTCGACCCAGTGCTCGGCCATGAAGGGATCTGTGCTGCGCCAGAAGGCGATGCTGAAGAAGGCGATGGTATCCACCAGATTGCCGAACAGGGTGGAGGCCGCCGGTGCCACCCACCAGGCTTTCTGCAGGCGCAGGCGGTTGAACACCACCACATCCATGAACTGGCCCACCAGATAGGCCATAAAGCTGGCTAACGCGATCCGGGCAACAAAGAGATTGAACTCTGCCAGATTGCCCACCCCCTGGAAGCTCCCTTCGAAGAAGAGCACCGAGAGCACGTAGGACACGGTCAATGCCGGCAGCATCACGGTCTGGATGATCTTGCGCGCCAGGCCTGCGCCGAAGATCCGCACCGTCAGATCGGTGGCCAGGAAAATGAACGGGAAGCTGAAGGCACCCCAGGTGGTGTGGAAGCCAAAGATGGTGATCGGCAGCTGCACTAGGTAGTTGCTGCTGGCAATGATCAGGATGTGGAACAACGAGAGACGCATCAGTGCCGTCTGGTACTGAGCCGGAGTCAGGTTCATATTGTGACCTTTTTGGTTAATGGGGTTAGGGAACCCATATCGCCACCATGGCGATAATCGAGGGGCGGGATTATACGCCCCCAAATTGATAGTTCAATCTTTATACGGCTATTTCGAACAGTGGCGACTCACATTCGGAACCGGCCAGGGGTCAGTTCCCGTATTGCCGGGCGAGCCAGAGCAGCGCCTCGATGTCCGCCGGTTGCACCGCCGCCAGCCAGCAACCGCTGTGGTGTTCGAACTCGAGCCGAAGGCGGCTCCCCTCAAACTCCAGCAGCCAGCCGTGACGATCGGCCCCCCACTCCCGCTCGAGTGCCGCCAGCTCCCACTCCTGCAGCAGGGCTTCGGCCAGCACTGGAAAACTGTCCCAGTCGAGCGCCGGGCACGTCAGCATCACCACCCCGGCTTCCCTGTCTGTCTGCGTGATACGCCAGTTCATCTGCGGCTCCTCAACTGCTGCACGAGAGCTCGCCCCCGCAATACCAGCCCGGATGCGGGGTGGCGAGATCCTCGTATTCGGGTTGGTCATCATAGGGGTGCTGCAGGGCCGCAAACAGCCGCTCGAACGGCGCCATGTCGCCCTGTTCTGCCGCCTCGATCACCTGCTGGGCCAGGGCGTTGCGCAGCACATACTTGGGATTGACTGCGTCCATCTGCCCCTTGCGCACGCCATCCACGCTCCCTTCCCGGGCGAGGCGCGCCCGATAGGCCTCAAGCCACCCCTGCCAGACGGCAGGATCGGGCAGCAGGGCCAACAGGCGGGCGGGCCACGCTCCCTCTCGCGTCACCTCACCGAGACGTCGCAGGAAGAGGTGGTAATCCACCTTGTGCGCCGCCAGCAGCCGGAACAACTCGCGGAACAGCGCCGGATCCTCCTCTTCCCACACCGCCAGCCCCAGCTTGGCGCGCATCAGCTCGGAGTAGTGCAACATCAGCTGGTGCTCGTACTGGGCCAGGGCCGACGCGAGCGCGTCGCCATCCACATGGCCAGCTAGCGCTTGGGCCAGCTTCTGCAGGTTCCAGTATCCGACCGCAGGCTGCTGATCCAGCGCATAGCGACCGTCCGGATCCGAGTGGTTGCAGACGAAGTCCGGCACATAGGCGTCGATAAAACCGTAGGGGCCGTAATCCAGGGTCAGCCCGAGCAGGGACATGTTGTCGGTGTTCATCACCCCGTGACAGAACCCCGCCGCCTGCCACTTGGCGATGAGCCGCGCGGTGCGGCGCACTACTTCGGCAAACAGCTCGGCGCCATCGGCCAGCTCGGGGAAGTGGTAACGCCGCGCATAGTCGATGAGGGCGGGGATCTTCTCCCCCTGCCCGCTCCATGCGAAATACTCGAAATGACCGAAGCGCAGATGGCTCGGCGCGGTGCGCAGCACGGTCGCCCCGCTCTCCACCTGCTCCCGGTAGACAGGCTCGTCACTGCCCAGCAGCACCAGAGCCCGGGTGGTGGGAATGCCAAGGGCATGCAGCGCCTCGGAAGCCAGGTACTCGCGAATACTGGATCGCAGCACGGCACGGCCGTCGCCGAAGCGGGAGAATGGCGTCTTGCCCGCCCCTTTCAGGTGCAGGTCCCAGCGGCTGCCATCCGGCGCCAGCTGCTCCCCCAGCAGCAGGGCGCGGCCATCCCCGAGGCGCGGGCTGTAGCCACCGAACTGGTGGCCCGCATAGACCTGGGCCACCGGCTGCATGCCCGGCAGGGGCTGCCCCTGGCCGCAACAAGCGAGCCACTGCGCCTCGCTCACCTCCCCGAGCCCCAGCTCACCAAGCAGCGCACGGTTCAGATGCAGCAATCTGGGGCCATGCAGCGGCTGCGGGGCAACGGGCTCGCAAGCCCAAGGAAGTTCGGTGGCAAAAGTGTTGATCAACTTCATGGTGATGAGGGTTGTCCCTGCGTATGCTCGTGTCACTCTTTATACCGCCGTCGGCTCGTCGAGGCTAACAGGCGATCACGATTATTCATTTCAAGGAGAAAACGATGCCAAAGTGGGTCTATACCCTGCCCCTGCTGGCGCTTGCCTGGGGCCATCAGGCCAAGGCGGCCGACATAGACGCAGGCAAGGCCAAATCCGTGGTCTGTGCCGCCTGTCATGGCGCGGATGGCAAGGCGAGCGTCCCGACCTACCCCCACCTCGCGGGCCAGAACCAGGCCTATCTGCTCAAGCAGATGAAAGCGTTCAAGGAGGGTTCCCGTACCGAGCCGCTGATGGTTCCCTTCATGGCGATGCTGACCGAGGCGGACATGGAGAATCTGGCGGCCTATTACGCCAACCTCAAATAATGCATGGCGCCGACCAACGGGCGCCTTTCCACTGTTTGTTGTGCCAGCCTACCGGCCTGGGCCTGCTGCGGTCGATGACAAGGTCTACCAGGGCCGACCCTACCGGCGGCAGTAGTCGATGATCAGGTCCATAAAGGCCTCACCGAAGCGCTCCAGCTTGCGGTGACCGACACCGTTGACCGCCAGCATTTCCTCCTCGGTCATCGGCATGAGCTGTGCCATCTCCACCAGGGTGGCGTCGTTGAACACCACATAGGGCGGCACCTCTTCATCCTCGGCGATCTGCTTGCGCAGGGCGCGCAGCTCCTTGAACAGCCGCTTGTCGTAGTTGGCGTTGTCGAGCAGGCCGTTGCGCTTCTCCTTGCGGCTGGAGATGGGCTGCAGGCGGGGGACTGCCAGTTCCAGCTTCATCTCGCCGCGCAGCACGGGGCGGGCCGCTTCGGTGAGCTGCAACACCAGATTGCGGGTGATGTTCTGGGTCAGCAACCCCTTGTGGATCAGCTGGCGGATGACGCTCATCCAGTATTCGTGGCTCTGATCCTTGCCGATGCCGTAGGTCGACAGCTTGTCGTGACCGTGATCCTTGATGCGCTGGTTCAGCGATCCGCGCAGCACCTCCACCACATAACCCACCCCGAAATTCTGTCCCACCCGCCAGACACAGGAGAGCGCCTTCTGGGCGTCTTCGGTGCCGTCATAACTCTGGGGCGGATCGAGGCAGATGTCGCAGTTGCCGCACGGCTTGTCGTTGTACTCGCCGAAGTAGTTGAGCAGCACCTGACGGCGGCAGGTCTGCGCCTCGGCGAAGGCCGCCATCACGTTGAGCTTGTACTGCTCCACCTGCAACTGCTGGGGGTTTTCGATGTTGTCGAGCAGCCGGCGCACCCTACCGATGTCGGCGGGATCGTAGAGCAGCAGCGCCTCCGCGGGAGTGCCGTCACGCCCGGCGCGGCCGGTTTCCTGATAGTAGGATTCGATGTTCTTCGGGATGTCGTAGTGCACCACGAAGCGCACGTTGGGCTTGTCGATGCCCATGCCGAACGCCACCGTCGCCACCACGATCTCGATGTCATCCTTGAGGAAGGCTTCCTGGGTCTGCTGGCGCAGCTCCAGCGGCAGCCCTGCATGATAGGGTGCCGCCTTGCAGCCGTGGCGGGAGAGCCGCTCGGCCACCTCCTCAACCCGGTTGCGGCTGGAGCAGTAGACGATACCGCAGTTGCCCTTCTGGCTCTGCACGTAGCGCAGCAGCTGCTCCGCTGCCTTGAACTTTTCCACCAGGCTGTAGCGGATATTGGGCCGATCGAAGCTGGCGGTGTGGATGAAGGGATCGTTCAGTTCCAGTCGGTGCAGCATGTCGCTGCGGGTCGCCTCGTCGGCGGTGGCGGTGAGCGCCACCACGGGCACCTGGGGGAACCACTGCTTGAGCCGTCCCAGCGCCGCGTATTCCGGCCGGAAATCGTGTCCCCACTGGGAAACGCAGTGCGCCTCGTCGATGGCGAACAGGCCGAGGGGCAGCTCCGCCAACCGGTCCATGAACTCGTGCTGCAGCAAACGCTCGGGGGAAACATAAACCAGCTTGATCTCGCCCCGGCGCATGGCGGCAAAGTTCTGGATCATCTCCTCCCGGCTCAGAGCCGAGTTGATGTAGACCGCCGCCACGCCGTTGGCACGCAGGGTGTCGACCTGATCCTTCATCAGCGAGATGAGGGGGGAGACCACCACCCCGAGCCCGGGTCGCAGCAGCGCCGGGATCTGGTAGCAAAGCGACTTGCCGCCGCCGGTGGGTTTGAGCACCAGGGCATCGCGCCCCGCCACTATCTGCTCGATGATCTCGAGCTGGCCCGGCCGAAACTGCTGATAGCCAAACACCGCCTGCAACAGGGCAAGGGGATTCTCTGGCTGAGGGTCAGGCAGGGTTTCGGCAATGACGGTCATGGGCTCTCCTTTGGGGTCGCCATTCTAAAGCAGCCGCCGCCCACAATAAACCTGCCATTGCGAGTGTTAAGGAAGTGTTGCAGACTGGCTGGAGTTTTTACTCGGCTTTGATGACAGGGCGGACTCAAGGAATGAAACAGATGCTCAAGAAGATGGCGCTCAGTGGCATAGCCAACCTGTTCGCCGAAAAAATGCCCTTCAACAAGCTGATCGGCATGCAAGTCACCCACTACGACTTCGACAAGGTGGAGCTGCGCATCAAGATGGAACAGAAGCTCATCGGCAACCCTTTCCACAACATACTGCACGGCGGCGTCACCGCCAGCCTGCTCGACGTGGCGGGCGGCATGATAGTCGCAGCCTCCTGCATCGACGAGCTGGAGGACTTCTCCCCCAGCTATCTCAAGGAGCGCTTCTCGCGGCTTGGCACCATCGATCTGCGGGTGGACTATCTTCGTCCCGGTCGCGGCAACGAGTTCATCGCCACCGCCCACATCATCCGGGCAGGAAGCAAGGTCGCGGTCGCCCGCATGGAGCTGCACAACGAAGAGGGCACCCACATCGCCTTCGGCACGGGCACCTACCTCGTCGGCTAATGGTTTTTATTGCATAAAAAGTGCGCTTCTAAGCTGATTTTAATCATTAGAATTCTTACCCCCTCCTCCGCTCAGGGTCCATACTGAAAGTCGGGATTCTGTGCAGAGGGAGGATTGCAGACGATGAGCGCGACACTGGCTACCCAACCATCCAGAGCCTTGCTGACACGACTTGAGGCCATGCGCGAAGAAGTGCAGACCCCAGAGTGCCGTCACTGGTTGGAACAGGAGCTGGAGGGGTATTCTCTCTGTTCACCCCTGCCCTGGTATCGCATCATTGCCTGTCGGCAACGCGGTCACTTCCTGAATCTGAAGACGGGGAAATATCTGACTTGCCATATCGGCAGCCAAACGCTAAGCCAACGCGACCTGGCCCAAGTTCAGTTCATCTATGCCCGTGAACCCGCCGCCCACTATTTACTGCGTCACGATTCCCATATCGAGCCTCATGTACAGGATCTTTAGCAGCAACCAATTGAAATAGATATAAAAATGGCTTCGATTGTGATCTGATTTTATCGC
>NZ_JAPDBZ010000181.1:0-6348 GCF_027705505.1 Aeromonas sp. QDB56 | reverse complement strand
AGAGTATAAGATCACACCCAGATCGGTCGGTCAAATCCTCTTAACATTGCTTCAAAACGTTCACGATCTCGCCCTGCGAATACGGGTATCCAGGGCAGGGGCTTGTCGGTGAGGCGTGACGGTTGTCTGCATCGATGGGGGAGGGCGCGCTGCGGGAAGGTGCGGTGTCTCGGTCCCTCTGTCCGGGAAACCTGCACTTGAGTGTTTGAACGCATCTGTTGTCCATTGTCATGGACGATGGGAAGGAGGGGTGACGTTCCGTATGGCTGCGAAATGCCCTGGAGAGGCTCGCCTGACCTGGTCAGGCGAGCCGGCTCATATCGCGTCAGTCATCACCCCTGGACATTGACCAGGATCCGACCGCGCACCTGGCCTGCCAGGAAGGCATCCCCCAGGGTCACGACCTGGGAGAGGGGCACTTCCCGGGTGAGGAGATGGAGGCGAGTCAGGTCGAGATCCTCGGCCAGCCGGGCCCAGGCCTGCTGGCGCTGCGGGCGCGGTGCCATCACGCTGTCGATGCCATAGAGGGTGACGCCGCGCAGGATGAAGGGCATGACGGTGGAGGGGAAGTCCATCCCTCCCGCGAGACCGCAGGCGGCCACGGCGCCGCCGTAGCGGGTAGTGGCGCAGGCATTGGCCAGGGTGTGGCTGCCGACGGTGTCGATGACGCCGACCCAGCGTTCCTTGCCCAGCGGGCGTCCCGGCGCGGCCAGTTCGGCGCGATCGATCACCTCGGCGGCGCCGAGGGACGTCAGATAGTCGGCCTCGTGCAGCCGCCCGGTGGCGGCCACGACCCGATAGCCCAGCTTGGCCAGGAGGGTGATCGCCACGCTGCCCACGCCGCCGTTGGCGCCCGTCACCAGAATGTCACCGTCACCGGGGGTGATGCCGTGCTTCTCCAACGCCATCACGCAGAGCATGGCGGTGTACCCTGCGGTGCCGATGGCCATGGCGTCCCGGGGCTGGAAGCGCTCAGGCAGGGCGACCAGCCAGTCGCCCCGGACCCGTGCCCGCTCAGCCAGCCCGCCACTGTGGGTCTCGCCCACGCCCCATCCGTTGAGCACCACCTTGTCGCCGGGGTGCCAGTCGGGATGCTGGCTCTCCAGCACGGTACCGGCAAAGTCGATGCCGGGGATCAGAGGGAAGCGGCGTACCACGGGGGAGGCGCCGGTGAGGGCCAGGCCATCCTTGTAGTTGAGGGAAGACCACTGTACCGCCACGGTCACATCCCCGGCAGGCAACATCTCCTCGGAGAGGCTCTGGTAGCTGGCGCGATAACCCGCCTCGTCTTTCTCGATCAGAATACCGTTGAACATCTTGTCTACTCCCATTAATTGGACTGACTGACTATTAATCTTCGTAAAAAAATCACTTTGCTAACTTCATGAAAAAATTGAGAAAAGAGAGCATTGGCTCGGTATCGCCCACCAGGCGTGCGCGCAGTACGGCCCCTTCCCAGCCGATCCAGAACTGATGGGCGAGGGCAGGGCAGTCACAATCAGGGGGCAGCTCCCACGCCGTCACCGCGTCCCTCAGGCAGCGGGCAAGCAGCGCCTCCCAGTCGAGGAGGATCTGCTCGAGGCGCAGGCGCAGCTCGGGGGACAGTTGCACCACCTCCTGACCCAGGTTACCCACGAGACAGCCCCGCTGGAACGCAAACCGGGTCATGCCCCGGCAGGCGCTGTCGACGAAGGCAACAAGACGGGCCAGGGGGGGCAGGCTCTCATCCTCCAGATAGCGCGTCAGCTTGCGGCAGAAGTAGTGGTGATAGGCATCCATGACCGCCAGAGTGAAGTCGTGCTTGGTGGCGAAGTAGTGATAGAAGGAGCCCTTGGGGATCCCGGTCGACTGCAACACCCGCTCGATGGAGGTGGCGGCGATGCCTTGTTCGGTCAGCAGCTCCATGCCCCGGCGGATCAACAGCTCCCGGGTATCGGCATAGGTGTGCCCGTGCTGGGCAGGGCGGCCGCGAGGGCGGCGAGGCAGGGGGTCATTGGCTTGCATGGGGCTTATTAGACGTCTCAACTAGAAATGATGCAAGCGCGGCATCGAACGGACGAAACGAGTGGATGAGATCGGGTAGTCGAGACAAGCTGGCGCCAGCGGGGCTGAAAACAGCGAGGGCGCCATTGGCGCCCTCGCATCGATGGGGGGGCTGCGCCTCAACTGCGCAGCTTGTTGTAGACAAACAGCACGATCAGGGCGCCAACGGTGGCGATGATGATGCTAGGCAGGTTGAAGCCGGTGACCGTTCCCATCCCAAGCAGGGTGCTGACATAGCCCCCCACCATGGCACCGACCACCCCCAGGATCACCGTCATGAAGAAACCGCCGCCATCCTTGCCCGGCATGATCCATTTAGCCAGGATGCCGACGATCAGCCCCAGTACCACCCAAGTAAGAAATCCCATGGTCATCTCCTCGTTATGTGCAGAGAACCAGAGTATATGCAGGGATCCAGCTTGTATCCCGCCGCAGCACGACGTGAGTCAGAAACGGTCATATGAGACTCGCTCCTGACCATGGCAGGCAGAGGGCCTCAGCCGAGCGCGCGGGTGTCGAGGCGCTGCCCGGCGGGGGAGCACACCAGCACCGACCCCTGCTTGAACCAGTCTCCCAGCACGATGCGCCGCGCCGCACGCCCATCCAGAGTGAAGTCGTGGATGGCGGGCCTGTGGGTGTGACCGTGGATCATCAGGCGGCAGCTGTGCTGGCGCAGCATGTCGTCCACCGCCTCCGGAGTCACGTCCATGATGATCTGGCTCTTGTGGGCATTCTCCATCTGGCTCTGGCCGCGCATTTTGTGGGCGATGGCCTGGCGGCGCGAGAGCGGCAGGCGCAGGAAGATCCAGCGCAGCCATTTCTGTTGGGTGATGCGGCGAAACTTCTGGTAGCCCTCGTCCCGGGTGCAGAGCAGATCCCCGTGGCTCAGCAGCACCCGCTCGCCGTACAGCTCGATGACACAGGGGTCGCCAAGCATGGTCATGCCGGCCCGTTTGGCAAACTGGCGCCCCAAGAGGAAGTCGCGGTTGCCGTGAATGAAATAGAGGGGCACCCCCTGCTGGCTCAGGGCGAGAAAGGCATCGGCCACCTCGCGGTGGAGCGGGTTGGGGTCGTCGTCCCCAATCCAGAATTCGAACAGATCCCCCAGCACATAGAGGGCGTCGGCACCGGGCGCGTCTTCGGCCAGAAAGCGCACCAGGGCCGCCGTCATGTCGGGCCTGCCTTGGCTGAGGTGAATGTCACTGATAAAGAGGGTGCTCATGAGTTCCTGGGCATCATGGTAAGAGAGTCCCGCCTGGGTGCGGACAAGGCCTGTGACCTTGCTCGTCGAACGGGTGGGGGAGGGAAGGGCAGCAGAGCCCCGCAAGGTTGACGCCCTCCAGGGTCAGCAACGCCTCGTAAGGGTCGCCGGACAGGCCCAGCAGGCGGCACATGGCCGCTTCCCCCTTGAGCCCTTCATCAACACGCAGGCGCAGCACTTCCCGGTGGAAGGGGGCGCCAAAGTGCTCAAGCAGGGCGGCCATCAGGCTGAGGTGGCGCCAGCCATGACATGTCTCGAGGGGATCAGAGGTGAGGTAGAGCTCGACTGGCCAGCACTGGCCATCTGGCCCGTGGCGTTGCTGCTCGGCGATCCAGACCTGTTCGCCCTTGCTTCGCACCTGCCAGCCTTGTGCGGCCAGTGTCGCGGCAAGGAAGGCCGGGTCCGGATGCTGGCAGAGGATGTCGAGATCGCTGCCGGGCCTATCCAGCCCGATGGCGATCGTGCTCACCAGGGCCAGATCGTTGCACAGGGGGCCAAGCTCATCCCACAGGCCGCCGCTCAGCAGGGCGTGGGCCGAGCGCTGACGTTCGTTGCCCTGGGCCAGATAGTCGAGGCGGCGCCAGTTGGGGGCTGCAGATGGAAAAACTGCGGCCGGGGCCGCAGTTGTGTCAGAGCCTGGCCGGCAGGGATTACTCGGCAAGGGTCACCTTGGTGATGACGACGTCTTCGGTCGGAACGTCCTGGTGCATGCGGCCGTAGTTGCCGGTCTTCACACCCTTGATCTTGTTGACCACGTCCATGCCGGCGGTCACTTCACCGAACACGCAGTAGCCGAAGCCCTGGGTGGTGGCGGACTTGAAGTCCAGGAAGTCGTTGTTGTTCACGTTGATGAAGAACTGGGCGCTGGCGGAGTGCGGCTCCATGGTGCGGGCCATGGCGATGGTGCCGACCTTGTTGGACAGACCGTTGGCCGCCTCGTTCTTGATGGGAGCGCGGGTCTCTTTCTCTTCAAAGCCCGGGGCATAGCCGCCGCCCTGGATCATGAAGCCGTCGATGACGCGGTGGAAGATGGTGTTGTCGTAGTGACCGTCACGGCAGTATTGCAGGAAGTTGGCCACGGTCTCCGGGGCTTTTTCCGCGTTCAGGGTCAGGGTGATGTCGCCGTGGTTGGTGTGCAGAGTAACCATGAGTTGTCCTTTCATTTTGACGCGGGCAGCAAGGTGCCCGCAGGTGTATGGCATAAAGTGGTGGCAATTCTAGCCCATCAAGGCCCTGCGGCATAGATGGCAGGGGGGAGAGGGCAATGCTGTTCAGATAAGCACATTTTTGACTAATTATTCATAAATGCGACTTGAGTTGGGGGAGCAAGGCTGTTTCCAGTCGATGTTCCTTCAGCCTTTATCCAGCGTGGCTTGCAATAGAAAGAGGGAGGCATCATGCCTCCCTCATTTTTAGCCCTGATACTACGTGGACTGGAACTCAAATTCTCTTAAGTGAACAGCATTGGGGGGGAGAGGGGGCTTTTTCTGCCTCGTTTTCTATACCGGATGCGGTTAGAATGGCAGGCCATTTTACTCACAGGCAGTGGTCATAAGATGCTGAAGATATACAACACACTCACTCGTCAAAAAGAAGAATTCAAACCTATCCACCCGGGCAAGGTGGGCATGTATGTGTGTGGCGTCACTATCTATGATCACTGTCATATCGGCCATGGCCGTACCTTCGTCGCCTTCGACGTCGTCGCTCGCTACCTGCGTTATGCAGGGTACGACCTCACCTATGTGCGCAACGTCACCGACGTGGACGACAAGATCATCAAGCGTGCCGCCGAAACGCACGTGACCTGTGACGATCTCACCGAGCGCCTCATCGGCGACATGCACCAGGATTTCGACGCCCTCGGCATGGTGCGTCCTGACATCGAACCCCGCGCCACCCAACACATCGGCGAGATCATCGCCCTGGTTGAAACCCTGCTGGAAAAAGGGCACGCCTACGTGGCGGACAACGGCGATGTGATGTTCATCGTCGAGTCCTACGCCGACTACGGCAAGCTCTCGGGCCAGGATCTGGAGCAGCTGCAGGCCGGCGCCCGGGTCGACGTGGTGGATGCCAAGCGCAATCCGCTCGACTTCGTGCTGTGGAAGATGTCCAAGCCCGGCGAGCCGACCTGGGACAGCCCCTGGGGCCCGGGCCGTCCTGGCTGGCACATCGAGTGCTCCGCCATGAACTCCAAGCACCTTGGCAACCACTTCGACATCCACGGCGGCGGCTCCGATCTGCAGTTCCCCCACCACGAGAACGAGATTGCCCAGTCCTGCTGCGCCCACGGCGGCGACTACGTCAACACCTGGATGCACAGCGGCATGGTGATGGTGGATAAAGAGAAGATGTCCAAGTCCCTTGGCAATTTCTTCACCATCCGTGATGTGCTGGCCCACTACGACGCCGAAACCGTCCGTTACTTCCTGATGTCCGGTCACTACCGCAGCCAGCTCAACTACTCGGAAGACAACTTGAAGCAAGCCCGCGCCGCCCTGGAGCGGATGTACACCGCCCTGCGCGATCTGCCGGCGGCTGCCGCCGCCGGTGGTGACGAGCAGGTGGCTCGCTTCAAAGAAGCGATGGACGACGACTTCAACACCCCGGAAGCCTACTCCGCCCTGTTCGACCTGGTGCGCGAGATCAACCGCCAGAAAGCCGAAGACATGGCTATCGCCGCTGGCCTCGGTGCCCGCCTGCGCGAACTGGGCGCCGTGCTCGGCATCCTGCAACAGGATCCGGACGCTTTCTTGAAGGGTATTGAGGCGGACGAAGAGGTCGCCGAGATCGAGCGCCTGATCGCCGAGCGCAATCAGGCCCGCGCCGACAAGAACTGGGCCGCGGCGGATGCCGCCCGTAACCGTCTCACCGAGATGGGCATCGTGCTGGAAGACAGCGCTGGCAAGACCAGCTGGCGCCGTGCCTAAGGCCGGTGGCCTTGTTGATGCCAACAGCTTGACCCAATAAAAAAGGTTCTTCGCGGGATCTTGGGGAAGTGGAAGTTGACAGACAGGGTGCTGGTAAACTGGCTGTCTCCA
>NZ_JAPDBZ010000180.1:0-6510 GCF_027705505.1 Aeromonas sp. QDB56 | reverse complement strand
CCATGATCTCGCACCTCAGTAACTGTACGTAAGATCAGTATAGCTCGTGGTGACTGCTAATCATGGGTAATCAGGTTCTATTTTGTCGCACCGTAATTAGTATAATGCGCACCCTTGATTAGCGGCTTCAATACACAAATCGTTAACAAGCTGGCAGGTGCTACTAAAGAGGAAGTGTTAATAATGAATCTGATAATGGGTCTGGTAGGGATGGCGACGCTCATCCTTATTGCGGTGCTGTTCTCCAGCAACCGCAAGGCAATCAAAATTCGTACCGTAGGTGGCGCCTTTGCCATCCAGGCCGGTCTGGGGGCCTTCGTGCTCTACGTGCCGGTCGGTCGTGACATCCTGGTGGGCGTGTCCGACGCCGTCTCCAGCGTCATCGGTTATGGCCAGAACGGCATCGAATTCCTGTTCGGTGGTCTGGTTGGCAACAAGATGTTCGAAGTGTTCGGTGGCGGTGGCTTCGTCTTCGCCTTCCGCGTCCTGCCCGTCATCATCTTCTTCTCTTCCCTGATCGCGGTACTCTACTACCTCGGCATCATGCAGTGGGTGATCAAGCTGCTGGGCGGCGGTCTGCAGAAGGTGCTGGGCACCTCCCGTACCGAATCCCTCTCCGCCACTGCCAACATCTTCGTCGGTCAGACCGAAGCCCCGCTGGTGGTACGTCCCTTCATCTCCAAGATGACCGACTCCGAGCTGTTCGCCGTCATGTGTGGTGGTCTGGCTTCCGTTGCCGGCTCCGTGCTGGCCGGTTACGCCTCCATGGGTGTCAAGATGGAATACCTGATCGCCGCCTCCTTCATGGCTGCCCCGGGTGGTCTGCTGTTCGCCAAGCTGCTGGTACCGGAAACCGAGACCCCGAGCTACGACGAGAACACCGCAGAAGGTGAGCTGGACGACAAGCCTGCCAACGTGATCGACGCCGCTGCCGCCGGTGCCTCCGCCGGTCTGCAACTGGCCCTGAACGTGGGTGCCATGCTGCTGGCCTTCATCGGCCTCATCGCCATGATCAACGGCATCTTCTCCGGTGTGGGCGGCTGGTTCGGTTACCCGTAACTCTCCCTGGAGCTGCTGCTGGGCTGGCTGTTCTCCCCGCTGGCCTTCCTGATCGGCGTGCCCTGGAGCGAAGCGGTCGTGGCCGGTTCCTTCATCGGTCAGAAGCTGGTGGTCAACGAGTTCGTGGCTTACCTGAACTTCGCTCCCTACCTGAAGGATGAAGTGCTGATCAACGGTGTGGCCATGTCCGAGCACACCAAGGCGATCATCTCCTTCGCCCTGTGCGGCTTCGCCAACCTGTCCTCCGTCGCCATCCTGCTGGGTGGTCTGGGCTCCATGGCACCGAACCGTCGCGGCACCATCGCCAAGTTCGGTCTGAAGGCCGTGCTGGCAGGTTCCCTGTCCAACCTGATGTCTGCGACCATCGCAGGCTTCTTCCTGGCGCTGTCCGGCATGTAACATCGCCTGACTGACAGGATAAAGACGAACGCCACAGCGATTTGCTGTGGCGTTCTCGTTTGGGGAGGTGACAACCGTTTTCCTGTCAAGACTAATAATAAAGTGAGTCAAATCGGAGGTTCTATGAATGAAGTGCTACTGGCTATGGCGGCCGGCTTTATCGTTGGGGTGTTGTTTTCTTTCCTCAAGTTGCCGATACCGGCGCCGCCCGTCCTCTCCGGCGTCATGGGGATCGTGGGGGTCTATCTGGGGGGCATTGCCTACTCCTGGATCCTGACCCGCTTCTTCTCTTAAGCGCCTTCCAGCGCTGGATTTTCCGGGTGTGAGGTACCTCTGAAATTGGCAAATCCGGCTTGCAAACACGGGGTATCTCGGCTGAAATAGGCGATGCCAGCAGGGTGCTGGCATTGACTAATGCCCGGTGAATCCGGGTGTTGGCGGTCAAATGGAATTGATTGGGAAGTCGGGTCTGCGTAGTCGGCCTTTCTCAAGTCTTCATGGAACCAAGTCCGCACTTTTGTAAGAAAGTGACAGGGCTCTTGCCTTATTTGCAGCCGTATTGCCTGTGCATTTGCGCTGCAATTCCATATCCCGTTGCTCCGGGAACGTCTCTGCCGACCCTTGGTGTTCGGTGAAGCCGATCGCGGGTGATGGGGCTTAACAAGACTTTGGAGACATAGCATGACTGATCTGAAAGTGGCCGCCCAACGCGCCCTGAACCTGATGGACCTGACCACCCTGAACGATGACGACACCGATCAGAAGGTGATCGACCTGTGCCACAAGGCCAAGTCTCCGGCCGGCCTGACCGCCGCCGTCTGCATCTACCCCCGTTTCATCCCCATCGCGCGCAAGACCCTGCGTGACATCGGCGCCGCCGACGTGCGCATCGCGACCGTGACCAACTTCCCCCACGGCAACGACGACATCGAGATCGCCGTGGCCGAGACCCGTGCCGCCGTGGCCTACGGTGCCGACGAGGTTGACGTGGTCTTCCCGTACCGCGCCTTCATGGCCGGCAATGAACAGGTTGGCTTCGATCTGGTCAAAGCCTGTAAGGAAGCCTGCGGCGCCAAGGTACTGCTGAAAGTGATCATCGAGACCGGCGAGTTGAAGGAAGAGGCGCTGATCCGTCGCGCCTCCGAGATCTCCATCGACGCCGGTGCCGATTTCATCAAGACCTCCACCGGCAAGGTGCCGGTGAACGCGACCCCTGAAGCGGCCCGCATCATGATGGAAGTGATCAAGGCCAAGAACCCGAAAGTGGGCTTCAAGCCGGCCGGTGGCGTGAAAGACGCCGCCGTGGCGGGTCAGTACCTGGCCATGGCCGAAGAGATCCTGGGCAAGGACTGGGTATCCGCCCGCACCTTCCGCTTCGGCGCCTCCAGCCTGCTGGCCAGCCTGCTGGCGACCCTGGGGCATGGCGACAAGCCTGCCAATACCAGCGGTTACTAAGCGGCGGCAGGGGGCGGTGCGCCGCCCCCTTTCGGATCTGGTTCGGTCTGTGTTCGTGCGTGATGCACGGAGGGAATGAAAGATGTTTTTGCCTCAAGAAATTATTCGCAAGAAGCGCAACGGTGAAGCGCTCAGTACCCAAGAGATTCAATTCTTCGTCCAGGGCATAACCAACAACACCATCGGCGAGGGGCAGATCGCGGCCCTGGCGATGGCGGTCTACTTCAAGGACATGACCATGGATGAGCGGGTCGCCCTGACCTGCGCCATGCGCGACTCCGGCATGGTGCTGACCTGGGACCACCTCAATCTGGGCGGCCCCATCGTCGACAAGCACTCCACCGGCGGCGTGGGTGACGTCGTCTCCCTGATGCTGGGCCCCATGGTCGCCGCCTGTGGCGGTTTCGTGCCCATGATCTCCGGCCGTGGTCTCGGCCATACCGGCGGTACCCTGGACAAGCTGGATGCCATCCCCGGCTACCAGACCTCGGTCGACAACGACCGCTTCCTGAAAGTGGTGAAAGAGGCGGGTGTCGCCATCATCGGCCAGACCGGCGATCTCGCCCCGGCGGACAAGCGTATCTATGCGGTACGGGACATCACCGCCACCGTCGAGTCCATTGCCATGATCACCGGCTCCATCCTCTCCAAGAAGCTTGCCTCCGGGCTCGAAGCGCTGGTGATGGACGTGAAGGTGGGCTCCGGCGCCTTCATGCCGACCTTTGAAGCCTCCGAGGAACTGGCTAAGAGCATCGTCGCCGTGGCCAACGGTGCCGGCTGCCGTACTTCAGCACTCTTGACCGACATGAACCAGGTGCTGGCCTCCAGCGCCGGCAACGCGGTGGAAGTGCGCGAGGCGGTGCGCTACCTGACCGGTGAGTATCGCAACCCGCGCATCCACGAAGTGACCCTGGCCCTGTGCGCCGAGATGCTGATCTCCGCGGGGCTTGCGAGCGACGAGCAGGACGCCCGTGCCAAGCTGCAGGCGGTGCTCGACAACGGCAAGGCCGCCGAGATCTTCGGTCGCATGGTGACCGGCCTCGGTGGTCCCGCCGACTTCATGGAGCGCTACGACGCCTACCTGCCCAAAGCCGCCATCGTGCGCCCTGTCTACGCGGCCCACAGCGGATTCGTCACCGCCATGGACACCCGTGAACTGGGTCTGGCCGTGGTGGCCATGGGCGGTGGTCGCCGCGCCGCCGCCGACAAACTCGATTATGCGGTCGGTCTGACCGACTTTATCCGCCTGGGTCAGAGCGTCGATGCTGACAAGCCGCTCGCCCTGATCCACGCTCAGACAGAAGCTCAATTTGCCGAGGCTGCCCGCATGGTGCAGGCTGCCGTGAAGATCGGCGACACCCGACCAGAGGCGCTGCCCGAGGTTTACCGTCGCATCGGTCTGGCTGATTTGTAACAAGGGGAAGTCCCATGAAACGTACCTTTATTCTGATGATGGACTCTTTCGGTATTGGTGCTGCCGCCGATGCCGACAAGTTCGGCGACGTGGGTGCCAATACCCTTGGCCATATCGCCAAGGCGTGCGCCGCCGGTGAGATCGAGGGCCGTGGCGCTCTCAACCTGCCAAACCTCAGCAAGCTGGGTCTGGGCCACGCGGGCGAACTCGCCAGCGGCACCTTCCCGGCCGGACTGAACAAGGATGTCGAGGTGATCGGTGCCTACGGCTTTGCCCAGGAGCTCTCCTCAGGCAAGGACACCCCGTCCGGTCACTGGGAGATTGCCGGCGTGCCCGTCTTGTTCGAGTGGGGTTATTTCCACGACCATCACAACAGCTTCCCGCACGAGCTGCTGGATGCCATCGTCGAGAAGGCCGGTCTGCCCGGGTATCTGGGCAACTGCCACGCCTCCGGCACCCAGGTGCTGGACGATCTGGGCGAAGAGCACATGCGCACCGGCAAGCCGATCCTCTACACCTCTGCCGACTCCGTGTTCCAGATCGCCTGCCACGAAGAGACCTATGGCCTCGAGAAGCTCTATGAGCTGTGCCACATAGTGCGCGAGCTGCTGGAGCCCTACAACATCGGCCGCGTCATCGCGCGTCCGTTCGTGGGCAGCGGCAAGGGCAACTTCAAGCGCACCGGCAACCGCCACGACTACTCCGTGCTGCCGCCGGCGCCGACCGTGCTGGACTACATGAAGGAAGCGGGTGGCCAGGTGGTCTCCATCGGCAAGATCGCCGACATCTATGCCCAGCAGGGCATCACCAAGCAGGTGAAGGGGACCGGTCTGACCGAGCTGTGGGACAGGACTCTGGAAGAGGTGAAAGCGGCCGGTGACCAGACCATCGTCTTCACCAACTTCGTGGACTTCGACTCCTCCTACGGTCACCGCCGTGACGTCAAGGGCTACGCCGATGCGCTGGAGTACTTCGACTCCCGCCTGCCGGAGCTGTTCGACCTGCTGCAGGATGGCGACGTGGTGGTGCTGACCGCCGACCACGGCTGTGACCCGACCTGGAGCGGTACCGACCACACCCGCGAATACATCCCGGTACTGTTCTACGGCAAGCCGGTCAAGGCGGGCTCCGTCGGTCGTCGCGAGACCTTCGCCGACATCGGCCAGAGCATCGCGGCCTACCACGGCCTGCCCAAGCTGCAATACGGTACCAGCTTCCTGTGATGGTGACCCCGGGCCGGTTCGCCTGCCTGGGGTGCCACAGGGCCCCGGTTTCCTGTAATGTACCGCCGCCGCGCAGGCAGCGGACAATCCATAAAGACAATAAAACTCAACCTAGTGTGAAGGAATAAAGAGAATGGCAACTCCTCATATCAATGCGAAAGATGGCGCCTTTGCTGATACCGTGCTGATGCCGGGCGACCCCCTGCGTGCCAAGTACATCGCCGAAACCTTCCTGGAGAACGTCGAGCAGGTGTGCGACGTGCGCAACATGTTCGGTTTCACCGGCACCTACAAGGGTCGTCGCATCTCCGTCATGGGTCACGGCATGGGCATTCCGTCCTGCTCCATCTACGCAAAAGAGCTGATCACCGACTACGGCGTGAAGACCCTGATCCGCGTGGGCTCCTGCGGTGCCGTGCGTGAAGACGTGAAACTGCGTGACGTGGTGATCGGCATGGGTGCCTGCACCGACTCCAAAGTGAACCGTCTGCGCTTCAAGGACCACGACTTCGCCGCCATCGCCGACTTCGACCTGGTGGCCAATGCCGTTCAGGCCGCCAAGAACAAGGGCGTGGCCGTGCGCGTGGGCAACATCTTCTCCGCCGATCTGTTCTACACCCCGGACCCCTCCATGTTCGACGTCATGGAAAAATACGGCATCCTGGGTGTCGAGATGGAAGCCGCCGGTATCTATGGCGTGGCCGCCGAGTACGGTGCCAAGGCGCTGACCATCTGCACCGTCTCCGACCATATCCGTACTGGTGAGCAGACCACCTCCGAAGAGCGTCAGCTGACCTTCAACGACATGATCGAAATCGCGCTGGACTCCGTCCTGCTGGGTGACAACTGATCCCCCTCGCGCATAAAAAAACGGCGGCCCTCGGGCTAATGCCGATCAGTTAAGGATCCATTGACCGATCCTCAGGCTGTGTAAGAATCCGAAACTCCTTGTTGGGTTTC
>NZ_JAPDBZ010000179.1:0-6604 GCF_027705505.1 Aeromonas sp. QDB56 | reverse complement strand
GCATCATGCCTCCCTCATTTTTAGCCCTGATACTACGTGGACTGGAACTCAAATTCTCTTAAGTGAACAGCATTGCGATGATCGCGGGCTTTTTTTTGTGCCAAGGCCATTTGAAAAACAAATGCAAAGGGCCACATCATGGGATTAATAAATGCCCTGTTGCCCCGTCTCACCCCTTTCCCGGGGGGCTGGCACCCTGCCGACGGGGAAACCCGGTGCTGACTCCAGGGGCCGGATAGCGTATCCCGCAGGTTGCCGAACGAACCAACCGCCACACGGCAGAGGATGGCATCGCGCAGCCCGCGCCTTGGCCATGGCTGCATCGGCGCCAATCTCCACCCTCACCCCCGTCAGCGGCGGCCAGGGCCGCTGATACCCTCGCGGACAAGGTGAAGCGCCATCGCAGGCTGCCGAACGAGCCAACCGCCACGCGACAGAGGATGGCATCGTGCAGCCCGCGCCATGGCCATGGCGGCATCGGCGCCAATCCCCCCCTCACCCCCGTCAGCGGCGGCCAGGGCCGCTGATGCCCTCGCGGACAGGGTGAAGCGCCATTTGCCAGACAAATGCAAAGGGCGAGATCATGGGAAATCCAAATGACAGGCAAACAAAAAGCCCACCGCGATGCGGTGGCCTTGGTGCTTTCTTGCGAAAGATGGTGGAGCTACGCGGGATCGAACCGCGGACCTCTTGCATGCCATGCAAGCGCTCTCCCAGCTGAGCTATAACCCCAACTCACCTCGGCGCTACCAAAGTTATCTCTGGCAACGGAGGCGCATGATAGGCATCACCCGCTTTGCTGTCAACCCAAAATTCTCGCCCGCTGGAGCGTTTAGTCAAAATTCAGGCAGTTAGCTGTTTTTACCGCCAACCTCGTCGCTATGTCGCTGTTTTACGTCGCAAATCCGCTTGAGGCCAAAATACGAAGGGCCCCCGTCAGGGCAATGCTGTTCACTTAAGAGAATTTGAGTTCCAGTCCACGTAGTATCAGGGCTAAAAAATGAGGGAGGCATGATGCCTCCCTCTTTCTATTGCAAGCCACGCTGGATAAAGGCTGAAGGAACATCGACTGGAAACAGCCTTGCTCCCCCAACTCAAGTCGCATTTATGAATAATTAGTCAAAAATGTGCTTATCTGAACAGCATTGCCCCGTCAGGGAGCCCTTTTCATGCCATGGCCGATGTTTATTCAGCGGCCATGCGCGCTTCGATATACGCCAAAGCGCGATCTATACGGGCGAGGACCCACTCCTTGCCCACCAGCGCCATCACGGCGTCGATGGCAGGGGAGAGATTACCCCAGACCGGTGACGGCAATGTGCGGCGGCAAGCTTACTCGGCGGCCATGCGCGCTTCGATATACGCCAAAGCGCGGTCGATACGGGCGAGGACCCGCTCCTTGCCCACCAGCGCCATCACGGCATCGATGGCAGGAGACTGGCCCAGACCGGTGACGGCCACACGCAGCGGCATGCCGACCTTGCCCATGCCCTGACCCAGCTCGGCGGCGGTCGCTTCAATCAGCTCGTGCAGCGCCTCGGTGGTCCAGGTCTCCAGGGCCGCCAGCTTGGTCTTGGCCAGCGCCAGAGGCTCGGCAGCCACACCGCGCAGGTGCTTCTTGGCAGCGGCTTCGTCGATGGCTTCGTACTCTTCGAACAGGTAGCGGCTCTGGGCGGCCATCTCGACCAGGGTGTTGCAGCGCTCGGCCAGCAGGGTGACCACGTCGGCCAGCGCCGGGCCATTGCTGGTGTCGATCTGCTGGTGTTCCATGTGCCAGGCCAGATGCTTGGCCACATAGGCCGGATCCAGGCTGCGCATGTAGTGGTTGTTCAGCCACAAGAGCTTGTCGGTGTTGAAGGCAGAGGCGGACTTGGAGATGGCATCCAGGCTGAACAGCTTGATCATCTCGTCGAGGGTGAAGATCTCCTGATCCCCGTGGGACCAGCCCAGACGCACCAGATAGTTCAGCAGCGCTTCCGGCAGGTAACCGTCGTCGCGGTACTGCATGACGGAGACGGCGCCGTGGCGCTTGGAGAGCTTGGCGCCGTCGTCACCCAGGATCATGGAGACGTGGGCAAACTCCGGCACCGGCGCGTTCAGGGCCTTGTAGATGTTGATCTGGCGCGGGGTGTTGTTGATGTGGTCTTCCCCACGCACCACGTGGGTGATCTCCATGTCCCAGTCATCGACTACAACACAGAAGTTGTAGGTCGGCGCACCGTCGGTACGGCGAATGATCAGATCGTCCAGCTCGGTGTTGGCGAACTCGATGCGGCCACGGACGTGGTCATCGAACACCACGGAGCCTTCGGTCGGGTTGCGGAAGCGAATGACGTGGGGCGCATCGGCCGGGTGATCGTGGGCGCCATCCCGGCACTTGCCGTCATAGCGGGGCTTCTCGCCGTTGGCCATCTGGCCTTCACGCAGCGCTTCCAGACGCTCTTTGGAGCAGTAGCACTTGTAGGCGCGGCCGTCAGCCAGCATCTCGTCGATGAGGCCGTTGTAGCGATCGAAGCGCTTGGTCTGGTAGTAGGGGCCCTCATCCCAGTTCAGCTCCAGCCATTCCATGCCCTCAATGATGGCGTCGATGGCCTCCTGAGTGGAACGTTCCAGATCGGTATCCTCGATACGCAGCACAAACTCACCGCCCTGGTTCTTTGCAAACAACCAGGAATAGAGTGCGGTACGGGCACCGCCGACATGCAAAAAGCCGGTCGGGCTGGGAGCAAAACGGGTTTTGACTTTCATCTTTAAGCCTTGTGTAGAGGGCCTTGGGCCAATTCGTTAAAAAAACCGTCGCATTTTAGCACCGACAATGACGGATGGGAAAACCATGGCGAGGCAGAGGGGAAAATAGGGTCTATTCCCGCAAAAACCGCTGTTTTAGAGTGATGTCTCAGAATTTTCCCTTTTTTCCCGCTTAGCTAGGCGAGGTCGCTGGAGAGATCTCCCGCACAGCCGATACTTCAGTCACCCCGTCAACGAACCCTCAACGATACAAGGAACGCGCGATGCAGTTTCGTTCTATCCAGAATCGTATCCTGGTACTGGCCGGTGTCGCCATGACCACGGCCCTGGTCATCCTGATCCTGCTCAACCAGTATTCAGGCCGGCAGACCCAGCAGCTCACCATCGACTCCAGCCGCGCCGCCCTGCAACAGGAGGCGTGGCAGAAGGTGAGCGCCAACGCCCGTGCCGAGGCCGCCACCATCACCCAGCTGCTGCAAAAGGGGCTCTCCTACACCCAGCAGATGGCCAGCGTCTTCGCCCGCCAGCAGGAGGGCAAGCTGCCGCTGGATCGCCAGCAAGCCACCGATCTGCTCAAGGCCCAGCTTGCCCTGGAGCCTCAGCTCTATGGCGCCTTCGCGGGCTTCGAGCCCAACGGCTTCGACGGCCAGGACGAAAGCTTCGCGGGACAGGCAGCCCTTGGCAGCGACGACAAGGGGCGCTTCGTTCCCTACTTCTACCGCGACAAGGATCAGATCGGCAGCGATCTGCTGCTCTCCATCGAAAAGAGCGATCCGGACGAGTTCGGCAACCCGGCCAACGACTACTACGCCTGCCCGAAACGGGAGGGGCGCCCCTGCCTCATCGACCCCTTCAAGGTGGACATCAACGGCCAGCAGGTGCTGGTGAGCACCATCACCACCCCCATCCTGGTGGATGGCCAGTTCAAGGGCATCGCCGCGCTGGATCTGGCGGTGGACTCCATCAGCCGTCAGGCCCAGTCTCTCAACAGCAACATCTATGACGGCAAGGGGGAGACCCTGATCGTCAGCGCTGCCGGCGTCATCACCGGCACCAGCGGCGACGCCAGCCTGCTCGGCAGCCGCGCCGACAAGGTGCTCGGCAGCGGCTGGCAGCAGTACCTCAAACCGGACGTGCAGCGCCAGGAGCTCGACGATGCGTTTCGCATCTCGGTGCCCATCGCGGTGCCCGGCATGGCCCGCAACTGGGCCATCATCGTCACCCTGCCCTACAAGGTGGTGCTGGCGGGAGCGGACGAGCTGGCACGCCAGCTCACCGACATGAACCGCGCCGCCATGACCCAGCAGCTCATCGGTGCCCTCATCGTACTGGCGCTGGCCCTTGGCACCATGCTGGTCATTGCCCGCAGCATCACGGGCCCCATCCGCCAGATGGTCAGCCTGGTAGATGACATCGCCGACGGCGACGGGGATCTCACCAAGCGTCTGGAGAGCCGCTCCCGGGACGAGCTGGGGGCCCTGGCCCGGGGCATCAACCGCTTCATCGACAAGCTGCAGGCCCTGCTCGGGGATGTGCAGAAGACCGCGAGCGAGGTCCATCGCCACGCCGGGGAGACCGATCGCATCGCCGGCCAGACCGACAGCAACCTGCAGCATCATCAGGCCGAGATGGAGCAGATGCTGACCGCGGTACAGGAGATGTCCTACGTCAGCCAGGAGGTGGCCACCCACGCCAACAACACCGCCGACTCCGCCAAGCAGGCCCAGAGCGCGGCGGACGAGGGCAAGGTACGCTTCCAGCGGGTGATCCACTCCATGCACAAGGTGGCCGCCGAGGCGGGCAAGGGCGCCGAGGTGGTGGAAGGGCTGGCTCACGACAGCGAGCAGATCACCAGCATCCTCACCGTCATCCAGGGGATCGCCGATCAGACCAACCTGCTGGCGCTCAACGCCGCCATCGAGGCGGCCCGGGCCGGCGAGCAGGGGCGCGGTTTTGCGGTGGTGGCCGACGAGGTGCGCAAGCTGGCGGGCAACACCCAGCAGGCGGTGCAGAATACCCAGGAGCTGATCGACAAGATCCGCCACAGCTCCACCAACGCGGTCAACGCCATCCAGCAGAGCCAGCAGCTGACCCATCAGGCGGTGGGGGAAGCGGATCAGGCGGAGGCGGCCCTCGGCAGCATCTTCCAGGCCATCGCCACCATCAACGACATGACCTACCAGATCGCCTCCGCCGCCGAGGAGCAGAGCTCGGTTTCCGAGACTGTCTCCGGCAATCTGTCAAAAACCAGCGCACTGGCCAACGACATCGCCAGGGACGCCACCAGCACGGCCAACGCCAGCCAGGCCTTGCGTCAGGCGGCGGAACGTTTGCAGCAATTGTTGGGTCAGTTTCGTCTCAGCTGATAATTTTCATGCTCCGGACTCTCCCCCTCGGGGACGAGTCCGTTTACCATAGGCGGCATATTTGCCTGATGGCAGGCAATGTAGTGAGAGGTAAATGCCGTGCCCACCCCGGACCGTCGCCCACGTGGCCATAACAGACGAGCCCAGCAGCGTCGCCAAGACGAATCACAAGGAACCCTGCTCCAACGTATCAACGCGGCTACCCTGCCCCTGCGCCAGCGTCTCGGCCAGGGCATGAGTGGCCTGGGTCAGCGCAACAAGGAGCCGAAGGCGGCCTCGTTCAAGCTGGCAAGCCCCCTGCCCCGCAAACACACCATAGGGTTGCTGGTGCTGATCCCGCTCTGGCTGCTGGTGCTGGCCTGGGAGCCCGCCCCCGCCGCCCCGACCACGGCGCCGTCAGGCTCTCTGGCGGTCCCCCTGGCCGTGCCCGCCCAGGCCCTGACCGTCGGCAACGCCGGTGAGCCCCAGGCCGCCAAGCCCGTCGAGGAGAAAGTGGATGGCACCTGGTTGCAGCACGACGTGCAGGCCGGTGAAACCCTCTACTCCATCTTCCGCAAGTTCGAGTTGCCGGGGGCCGAGCTCAGCCGGCTCATCGCCATCGAAGGGCCGGACAGGCCGCTGACCCGGCTGCAGTCGGGCAAGTCGGTGTTCATCCTGGTGGACACCAGCCGCCGCATCCAGCGGGTCGAGGTCCGCTCTCTCGGTCTGGTCAGCTACCGCTACGACCGCCAGGGGGAAGGGTTCGCCCTCAAGGAATAAGGGGGCTCGACCACTTCCCCTTATGCAGACGGGAGGCCATGGCCTCCCGTTTTTTTTGATGTGAAGCATGAAACAAGCTGCTGACTTCACAATACTTTTAGCTCGCTCAAAAAATGAAAAGTGCCAAATTGACAAGGGATCGGGCTCCAGTACAATCGGTCAGGCTTTAGACAGGGATTGTGCTACATGCTACTGGGACAAAGAGACGTGGTCAGTCATGCTTCAACCCCTGACTTCCAGGCAAATGCTGCCCAACCAGGCTTAGTTTCATTTTGTTATAGATAGGACTTACCACATGTCTGACATTCGCACCGGCCAAGTAAAATGGTTCAACGAAACCAAGGGTTTTGGCTTCATCGAGCAATCCCAGGGACCGGACGTTTTCGTTCACTTCTCCTCCATCCAGAGCGCAGGTTTCAAGACCCTGGCTGAAGGTCAAAAAGTCCAGTTCACTGTGACCCAGGGCAAAAAAGGCCCTCAGGCCGAGAACGTCACCGTTATCTGAGCCAGCGCCAGTGAACCCGTAGGAGGAGCCATCGCCCCTCCTATTTTTTTGCCCGCGATTTCCCCTCCCCGATCGGCAGAGCTCTTGCCGGGCTTGCCATCCCCACCTGCAAGCCGTTTATGGCCGCCACCAGCCGCTATAAATTAAAATTACCTGATTACCCATGATTAGCAGTCAGTTACCACGAACTATACTGATCTTACGTACAGTTATCGAGGTGCGAGAT
>NZ_JAPDBZ010000178.1:0-6630 GCF_027705505.1 Aeromonas sp. QDB56 | reverse complement strand
CCCCTGCTCGGCCGCCTTGTGGAACCAGATCATGGCCTGCTGAAAGTCCTTAGGCACCCCTGCGCCGTAGAAGTAAAGAGTCCCAATGTTTTGTTGAGCCACGGCATGTCCCTGCTCGGCTGCCTTGCGGCCCCAGAGCAAGGCCTGCTTGAAGTCCACAGACACACCTTCACCAGTGGCGTACCTTCCAGCAAGCTCACTTTGCGCTTCGGGATCCCCCTGCTCGGCCTCCAGTTGGAGAGCTTGGAGATTCAATGATGTTGGTTTGTGATGGGCCTGACCACAACCCAACAAAAAACATGCAGCAACAGCAAACACCAAGGGGCGAGCAACACGATGCATAAAAACCTCCTTGTAGGCTTAGCGAAAGACACAAATTAAAGAACGGCACCCTGTTCAGGCCAGTAGCCACAATACCCATTAATATGGCGTCACCACACCGAAACAGAGGTGCACCTAATGCCCATTATGTTCAATTGGCCTTTTCACCAGGGAAAACGGGCCGTTCGCCCCGTTCTGGCGGCAGAGGGGACATTTAGAGTGCTCGGACAGGGCTGCCGAGGCGGTTTGGCGGCTGAAAGTTTGTGACGGGCTGGCGGGGGGAAATACCGACCCCGGAGAGCCGATCTGGTTTCGGCCAGATCGGGCGGTGAACTGGCGATTTTGGATAATCTCCTCGCTGTCCACCGAGGACGCCGCTAGGCCCAGTTGACGCCCTGGCCTGACTGCGTCTCCCGGCCCCAAACCAACGTGCGCGCAACATGCGGAATCCTTCACACATATTTGTGTGAACAATTTGATTGTTGTTGCCATCATATTTTGATTTTGATGATTCATATTCCGCATTTGATGTACTGTTCGCCCCAATAACCGGTTTCGCATCGTTTTTCGCCGCAACCCCGGCTGTGTCCAAGCCTGAAAAACGCTTGAACACAGCCAGAATTGCGGCCTGTAGCTCATTTGCGCCGGAAAAATCACTCCGGTGACAATTGGGTCAGAGGTTGCTAGTCTGGGGGGGTAAACTAGCAGTACGTTTTTTTCAGGTATCGCACAACCTGGACGCCTCGGGCCCGAAATGCTCTGAAAATCCTGATGACCTAGCTGCTAATTGGTCGGCCTTAAGTGGCACGTTCTGCCCCGAACCCCTCGGGTTCACAGCCCCCATCCGGCTCAAAATGCGATGCGTAACGTGGTGTTAGTCAAACCCTCTCTGGCGACACAGAGCAATTGGCAAGTCGGCGCAAGCCGCGACGTTCCGAACGAACGTTGGTTGTTCTTACAACTCGCCGAGATCCCCCGATGGCCCAGCCATTCAACCGCCTCACCCCCCATACCGCTCAGATCCTGGCCCTGAAAGGAGCCGGAGCCAGCATCGCCGAAATTCAACGTTGGCTGCGTGCCAGGCGGATCCGCGTGGATGAGTCCACCATCAGGCGTTTCTGGTCTCGCGTACACACCCAAGCCCCCCAGTCCCTGCCGGACTTTGACGCCGCCGCCGAAGTCCTGCTGCTCAAGGCCGAGACCAAGATCCGTCGCAAGCGTTGCTTCAACCAGACCCGCAGCAGACTGGACTCCCGTACAGCCGAGATCCTGGCCATGAAAAACGCGGGTCTGAGCGCGGCCAAAATCCAACTGGCGCTGGACGCCAAGGGCCTGACGGTCGATGAATCTACCGTCTGGCAATTCCTCAAAAAACAGCAGGAAAAATATGGCCTCATTTAGAGCCCCAGCAGCCCAAGCGGCTTGGGTAATGCAGCAGGTGCAGGGCCGAGAGATCAAAAGCGTTGGCTCCGTTAGAGACTATGAACAGGGCCTAACCCGAGTGGCCGAGTGGCAACAGGCCGAGCATCCGCGCCTGGCGCAGGGATTGCGCGGCATGACCCAAGAGTTGGCCATCGCGTACCTGGAGCAGCGGGCCGAGCAGGTCAGTCAATCGACGCTCAATCAGGAGCGGCAGGCGCTCCAGGTGATGATGCAGCTCGTGACGCACAAACTCGCACCGGACGCACGCCTGCCTGTGGTGCAATCGGAGAAGCAGATCGTCGAGCAATCGAGGGCCTACACCCAGGAACAGATCGCCCTGGTAGTGGGTGCCCAAAACGAGCGAAACGGATTGGCCACGGAGATCGCCCATGCCGCAGGGCTGCGGGCATCGGAGCTGCTGACACTGCAACGGATCGAGGAACGCGCCCCCAGTGATCGGCCCGCCAGGGAGGAAAAATTCACCGGCAGAGCGCCTGGCGAGCGCTACACCGTCCATGGCAAAGGCGGCCTGATCCGCGAGGTACGGCTGCCCAGCGAACTGGCGGCCCGCCTCGAAGCGCGCCGCCTGGACACGCCCGTGCGGATCGACGATCGCGGCGTTTTCCGCGACAGTCGCTACGACATCGCGGGCGGCCATGCCTGGTCGCGGTCGTTCTCCGCCGCCTCCGACCGCGTGCTCGGCTGGTCAGCTGGCGCCCACGGCATGAGGCACAGCTATGCCCAGGAGCGGTACGGTGAATTGCAGGTGCGGCAGGGGTTGAGCCCGCACGATGCAAAAGAAACCCTGTCCCAGGAGCTCGGACATTTTCGGGCAGAGATCACGGAGTGCTATCTACGGTGATAAAGCAATATTCCTATCGGTTCTTGTGGGTGATCGGTGCCCTGATCGCCAGATATGGCCTGCACCTGGTCCAGGCCGACGCGGCATTGGTGTTTCATCCAGACGACGCGGCCAGGGAGGTCATCAATGGCTGAGCTCGTTGGCTGGCTCGTTCCGATGCTGGTACTGGGGGGATCAGTGGGACTCCTCTACTACTCCTTCTCCGACAATGAGCCAGAACTCAAACAGCTCACGTACGAAAAAGGGCAATTGACGGCAAGGGTGGCAGCCCTGGAGGCTGGGGTCGCGGAACGCGACCGCGATCTGGAAAAGCTGCGGGAGCAGCTCCGGGAGAACGAGTCCACCCTGCGGTACACGAAAGGGGAGCTGGAGAAGAGTCTGAAACGCTCCGGCAACGCGCAAGAGGCGGCCAAACGGATGAAAGAGATCCAAGGGCTACAGATGGCGGAATCGAAGCGGTTGCTGGCCATGGCGCTAAACCCATCATCTACGGATGAACAGCGGCGGGCGGCCCTTCAGCAGCTCCACGATCACTTGCACCATCCCCCGGCTCACAAAGGGCGGATCAAGCGAGTTAAGACCAAAAAAGGAAAGAACCCTTGGGCCCGCGAAAAGGCAGTCGCATAGCGCCGCGATCAGCCTGGCTCTCCTACCTGCGCTGACGGTTGCCTTTCGGAAACGGCGCGGGCATCATCAAAAAACACATTTGATTAATCGAATTGGTTATTTGATATGGAAGAACTGCAAGCGAAGTGGACGTTCGATCAGGGCGGGTTTGCCAAGGCCCTGATCGCCCCCACCCCGATGGGGGCTGGCTACCATCTGCATCTGGTGAAGTTCGGCAAACAGAGCGAGACCATTGTCCTGGAACGACAACGCGGGGGCTGGCGGGTGTTCAAGAGCATCGATGCCGCCGCCAACACCGCCAATGGCATTGGCTTTCGGCGTATCGAGATCGATCTGAGCAGTCGTTGAGCCCCGACACCTCATGACAAAACACCAACCCCCGCTCCGGGGATAACTGCTGCCGCCCACAGGGGACGAGCCCCTGCTGGACGGACGGGCGCAGTTACCCCCCTCGCCAAGATCCTCTCTATCGATTTAAAGCCAGGAAAAGACCAGGGCCCAAGGGCCCGCGAAAAAGGCGGTCGCAATGCTCCCCGATCTGCCGGGCTCTCCTATCTTTCGCTGCGCTTCAAGATAGGAGAGCCCTCCTGTTTGGCTACGTTAAAAATGACGTAGTTACACAAGATAGGACTCGCCTTGCTCTGAACTATTGAGGCCGCTTGCGGCGGCTCCCCCTCACGCGCTTCAGAGACACACCCCGTCCTGCTGCATCGCCTTTAGTCCCCGCCTGTGGGCCGGACAGCCGCGCCGTGTTTAAAGAGCTGGCCGTGGTTGGTTCCCCGTTACGCTCTGTTGGCTGATGCCCCACGGTTGCGAGCCGTGGGAGGCTGTGGTGCGCGGTCGCACGCTGGGCAGTATGTGAGATATCCCCGTTCTGCCCGACCAACCACACCCACTCACGGCAACAAACTCATGCTTCCAATCCGTGCGGGTACGACAAAGCGCCAAAGGTGGTGGCCTTTTGTAACGGGCGTAGAGAGAGGGAATGCTTGATTGATGGGCGCCAAGGAGGCTAAACTTATTAGGCTTTTAGGTGACTGCTTCCCTCTACGGAGCCGTTACCAGGTGAAGTCGGTTCCCCAACTGACTACACCTTCGAACAAACCACCTTGCCTGGTGGTTTTTTCGTTTCTGGCGAACAGGTTACGCTGGATCCTCGAGGATCGTCAATAAACAGTTACAAACTTAACCATGCCACCACTTGGTTATTTAGCCTCATCACCTGGAGAGGTTAAAAGAGCCAGCAATCCAGATACTGCAAGCACTGGGCCAGCGACATATGTCACGTAAACACCGATATATGACACGGTAAGCCAGATAAGTGCGTATATAGCTAGCGTTAGCCAAAATACCATCACAGATTTGTTGTATATCCATACTTTCATTTTTCTACAAACCCTCCGCTAATCGGGCATCTTGTAATAGATTTTTCTGGATGTTCTTTCGCCCAATCTAGAGCTTCACGAAATGTATCAAATCGCATTTTATTGCCATTTACCACGTAAGTTTGAGCCTCAGAAAACACCGTAACCTTCGCGCAAGGAAGCCATCGCCCCTTTTCTCCGGCCTTAACTTTACGGCCTTTTCTATTCCACTCCTTCACAGTTAAGTTCCCTTCCTCACGGAGCTCGCTTTCCCAATCAGAGTCCCAGCATGGAGAGTCCCACGGAGCGAAATCTGCTTGCATACCAGCTTCACCGAAAAGATCTTCCCACCCCCCCATAGCTTCTTCCCTCTGTTTTTAGGTAGACGATAACGAATAACATTACGCCAACTCCATTCCTTGAGTTAGCACAAAGCTAAGATAGCTCGTCCGAACAGCCAAAAAGTGGTGCGCATAACGCCTTTTATGTTCAAGAGCTCCTGATCTGTCTCGGGGCACCCATGAAGCCCGTGGCATCCACCTCGAACCGGCAGACCCCGATCTGCTGCAGGTAGAGCACCAGGGTATCGAGCTTGCGAAAAACTCTGAGCTGCTTGCTGCGCTGGGCGGCCAGGGCACGTTCGGCTAGACCGTAGCGCACCAGCAGCGTCCAGCCGCCAGGTTGGCCAACTGCGATCACGACACGAACAGCACCGGCCGCCACCAGTTGTACCAGGGTGGGATGGGTAATGGTTTCCATGGGGGAGATTCCGAGACAAGGGATAGTGCGGCGCAGGATGGGAGATAACGCCTAGCAAAACAAGTCATCTTGCAGGATGACCAGCAGCAAAAAGGGCGTCCGATTTAACGTAACGCCCCCTTATGCGCATATTAGTACCATCTAGAACTTGCGGTCTGGCGTACTGAAAATCCGCCCCCATTTACGCCCAGATGTACTCACCTGAAGTGCATATTCATTATCCTTAATGGTACAACAACGTACACCATCAATTTCTCGCCTCTTTGAGTGGTAACAACCAACCTTCCGCCTCCAACTGCGCCGCCTGTCCATTCACATCCACGATACTCCCATCTGCCCCAACAACTCGGTTGGTCCAGAGAATGTGGCTAGCATCTGCTGCCACGGCAGCCTTTAACATGGAAGCAATAGCTTGAGTGCCATTGTCATGGCCATAGAAATGCCTCGAGAGCACCTTATAGCTGGTTATGCTACCCGATGGCACAACCACCTTGAGGTGGGCCAACAGATCTTTCCAATTCACGCTACTCATACTGCATAGAACCCCTTGCAACGACTTACAGAATTCCTTGAACAGCAGATCCACAGCTACGTGGAAACACCACAGCCCACACGCCAAACCAACGGCCTATGGGCGGCCTGCTGACGCTTTTACCGACTTCGACTGATACTCCTCGAAATAGCGGCTTGCTATTGCTTGTGCTTCTGCAAGGCGTTCCGGTGTCAACCGCGCTGCGATCTCATCACGGGCAGCCTCATGGGTGTCGTACCCATTTGCTACCAACATCGAGAACCACGCATATGCCTGCAGGTCATCCCTCGGCACAGAATCATCATATCCGTACATTAACCCCAGCACGAATTGCGAGCCGTAATACCCCTGCTCGGCCGCCTTGCGGAACCACTCGATGGCACGCTGGTTATTCCGCGGCACCCCTCTACCATGCCAATAAATCAATCCAACTTGATGTTGCGCCTCGACATGCCCTTGCTCGGCCGCTTTGCTAAACCACACCATGGCCTGCTTGTAATCTTGTGGCTCCACTACCTCGGAATATATCAATCCCAGTTGATATTGCGCCTCGAGATCCCTCTGCTCGGCTGCCTTGCGATACCAGACAATGGCCTGCTGAAAGTCCTTAGGCACCCCTTGGCCCTTGCTGTACATCACCCCCAGATAGCGTTGCGCCTCAGCAACCCCCTGCTCGGCCGCCTTGTGGAACCAGATCATGGCCTGCTGAAAGTCCTTAGGCACCCCTGCGCCGTAGAAGTAAA
>NZ_JAPDBZ010000177.1:0-6690 GCF_027705505.1 Aeromonas sp. QDB56 | reverse complement strand
TAGCGACTAATCAGATCGCACAAACTGGACTGAGTTCCCTTCCTCCGGTGATCTACTATTCGGAACAGCTATTTAGCGTGAGATCCATAACTCCCCATGCCATATATGACAGTGGCAGGGAGGTGAGAAAGCGGCTAGAGAACGGAAAAGTGAGGCGCAAACGATTGGAAAAAGAAAAGGCGCCTCAAGGGCGCCTTTTTGACAGTTTTGCGTTATCGGCAGGAAAGCGTTAGCCGCTTATTCCCATTCGATGGTTGCGGGCGGCTTGCCGGAGACGTCGTACACCACGCGGGAGATGCCGTTGATCTCGTTGATAATGCGGTTCGACACGTGGCCGAGGAAGTCGTACGGCAGGTGAGCCCAGTGGGCGGTCATAAAGTCGATGGTCTCGACGGCGCGCAGGGCAATGACCCAGTCGTACTTGCGGCCATCGCCCATGACGCCAACGGAGCGCACCGGCAGGAAGACGGCGAACGCCTGGCTGACCTGGTTGTAGAGGTCGGCCTTGCGCAGCTCTTCGATGAAGATGGCGTCAGCCTTGCGCAGCAGGTCGCAGTACTCTTTCTTCACTTCGCCAAGCACACGCACGCCCAGGCCAGGACCCGGGAAGGGGTGACGGTAGAGCATGTCGTAGGGCAGGCCGAGTTCGAGGCCGACACGGCGCACTTCGTCCTTGAACAGCTCGCGCAGCGGCTCCACCAGACCCATCTTCATCTCTTCCGGCAGGCCGCCGACGTTGTGGTGGGACTTGATCACGTGAGCCTTGCCGGTCTTGCTGGCAGCGGATTCGATGACGTCCGGGTAGATGGTGCCCTGGGCCAGCCACTTGGCGTTCTTGAGCTTCTTGGACTCGTCGTCGAACACTTCGACGAAGACGCGGCCGATGGTCTTGCGTTTGGCTTCCGGCTCGTCAATGCCCGCGAGGGCGGAGAGGAAGCGCTCTTCGGCGTCGACCTTGATAATGTTCAGGCCGAAGTGATCGCCGAACATGTCCATCACCTGCTGGCCTTCGTTCAGGCGCAGCAGGCCGTTGTCGACGAAGACGCAGGTCAGGCGATCGCCGATGGCGCGGTGCACCAGTATGGCGACCACGGAGGAGTCCACGCCGCCGGAGAGGCCCAGGATCACCTCGTCGTCACCCACCTGCTCGCGGATGCGGGCAACGGCGTCGTCGATGATGGTGGCCGGGGTCCAGAGGCATTCGCAGCCGCAGATGTCCTTGACGAAGTGTTCCAGCATACGGGCACCCTGACGGGTGTGGGTCACTTCCGGGTGGAACTGCACGCCGTAGAAGCGCTTGGCCTCGTCGGCCATGGCGGCATGGGGGCAGGTGGCGGTCTGGGCGATGGTGGTGAAGCCGGCGGGGATCTCGGTGACCTTGTCGCCGTGGCTCATCCAGACATCCAGCAGGGCATTGCCGTTGTCGGCAATGGCGTCTTCGATGTTGCGCAAGAGGGCGCTGGTCTTGCCGGACTGGCCCAGCACTTCGACCTGGGCGTAGCCGAATTCACGCAGGTTGGAGGACTGCACCTTGCCGCCGAGCTGCTCGGACATGGTCTGCATGCCGTAGCAGATACCGAACACCGGCACACCGGCGTTGAACACGTACTCGGGGGCGCGCGGGCTGCCCGCCTCGGTCACGGATTCCGGGCCGCCGGAGAGGATGATGCCGCTCGGGTTGAACTCGCGGATCTGCTCTTCGGTTACATCCCAGGCCCACAGCTCGCAGTAGACGCCGATTTCACGGACGCGACGGGCGATGAGCTGGGTGTACTGGGAACCGAAATCCAGGATAAGGATACGGTGGGCGTGAATGTCTTTAGTCATTTTATTCCTGCATCAGGCTGATGTTGTCACAAAAAGCACGGGATAAAAAAAGGGTGGAAAAACGGGGCGCAGAGCCCCGTTTCATCAGCCCATCCGGTAGTTGGGGGCTTCTTTGGTAATGGTCACGTCGTGAACGTGGGACTCTTTCATCCCGGCGCCCGAGATGCGCACGAACTCGGCCTTGGTGCGCATGTCGTCGATGGTCGCGCTGCCGGTCAGACCCATGGAGGAGCGCAGGCCGCCCATCTGCTGGTGGATGATCTCTTTGAGGCGGCCCTTGTACGGCACGCGCCCTTCGATCCCTTCCGGCACCAGCTTGTCGGCGGCGTTGTCGGTCTGGAAGTAACGGTCGCTGGAACCCTTGGACATGGCACCCAGAGAGCCCATGCCGCGGTAGGACTTGAAGGAGCGGCCCTGATAGAGCTCGATCTCGCCCGGCGCCTCTTCGGTACCGGCAAACATGGAGCCCACCATGACGCAGCTTGCGCCTGCGGCGATGGCCTTGGCCACGTCGCCGGAGAAGCGGATGCCGCCATCGGCAATCACCGGCACGCCGGTGCCTTCCAGGGCGTCGACGGCGTCGGAGATGGCGGTGATCTGGGGCACGCCCACGCCGGTCACGATACGGGTAGTACAGATGGAGCCCGGGCCGATACCGACCTTGACGGCGTTGACACCCGCTTCCACCAGCGCCTTGGCGCCAGCGGCGGTGGCGACGTTGCCGCCGATGATTTGCAGGTCAGGATAGACTTCACGGGTCGCCTTGATGCGATCCAGCACGCCCTGGGAGTGGCCGTGGGAGGAGTCAATCAGCAGCACGTCCACACCGGCTTCCACCAGGGCGGCGACGCGCTCTTCGTTGCCGGCACCGGCACCGACGGCGGCACCGACCCGCAGACGGCCACGCTCGTCTTTACAGGCGTTGGGCTTGCGCTCGGCTTTCTGGAAGTCCTTCACGGTGATCATGCCCTTGAGCTTGAAGTCGCCGTTGACCACCAGCACCTTCTCGATGCGATGTTTTTGCATCAGGGCCACCACCTCTTCACGAGGGGCCCCTTCACGCACGGTCACCAGACGATCTTTCTGGGTCATGATCTGTTCGACGGTCTGGGAGAGATCGATGACAAAGCGCACGTCACGGCCGGTGATGATGCCCACCAGCTGGTTGCCGTCAGTCACCACGGGGTAACCGGCGAAACCGTTCTTGTGGCTCAGCTCCTTGATCTGGGCGATGGTCATGTCAGGGCGCACGGTAACGGGGTCGCTGACCACGCCGCTCTCGTACTTCTTGACCTTGCGCACTTCGGCAGCCTGCTGCTCGATGGACATGTTCTTGTGAATGAAGCCGATACCGCCTTCCTGGGCCAGTGCGATAGCCAGACGGGCTTCGGTCACTGTGTCCATGGCAGCGGAGATCATCGGGATATTCAGCGTGATCGCAGACGTGAGCTTGGTACGCAGGTCGGCGGTATTGGGGAGAACAGTGGAGTGGGCTGGAACCAACAGTACATCGTCGAAGGTCAGCGCTTCTTTGGCAATCCTGAGCATGGCAATATCTCACCGTTGAGGAGTGGGGGTGTAAAATATTGCCGACAAATTTTACTCATGCATTGGGCAGTGGTAAAGAAGTTTTTTGAATTTTTTATGGCGTAGCCCGATTTAACGCCACCAACAGGGCAAAAAACCAATAAATTCAGCCGTAACCATGCCGTTTTTCCCGACAAGATGATCTTTTTTGCCGTTGAGCCCCTTTCTGCCGCCAGTCTCCCGGAACGGCCTTTTTTCCCTATCAGCCGTCAGCCAGACCGGGGTTCAGTTCCCCTGATAGCGGCCCGGCTTGTGCCAGTTCATCAGCATGGCGTTCATGGCCAGCGCACTCAGGGTTGACCAGAGCAGCAGGGGAAGCGGCAGGGTGAGCAGAGAGAGCGCAAACACCAGCACATCCAGCACCATCTGGCTCTTTCCCGCATTGATGCCGGTGCGCCGTTGCAGCCAGAGCGTCACCACGCCGGTGCCCCCCACGGAGGCATTGTGGCGCGCCAGAGACAAGACCCCCATGCCGAGGAAGGTTCCCCCCACCAGGGCGGCAAACAGGGGATGGACATAGCTCACCGTTAGCAGCAGCGGCACCGCCTGGGTGGCCGCCGAGAGGGCGACGTTGACGATCAGCGTCTTGAGGGTGAAGGCGCGCCCCATGGTGACGTAGCAGAACACCATGAAGGGCAGGTTCACCAGGAAGAAGAGCACGCCGATGGGCAGGGTGCTGACATGGGCGATCAGCAGGGCGATGCCCGCGATGCCACCGGTGATCATGCCGGAACACTTGAGCAGATTGAGCCCCACGGCGATAAACATGACCCCGAGCACCATGCCGTAGACATCGTCCTTGAGGGTATGGGCCAGCCCCCTGCCCGCAGCCGCTGGCTGCATGGTCATTTCACCTTCCATATGACTCCTTAGATCCGATGTGATGGTGGCATCCGTTGCCCGACAACCAGGCCGCGTTGGGGCTGATGGCGGCGGCCCGTTCACCTTGCCGTCCCCACCCCCCAATCTTGCGTCCCCCGCCCCCTTATGTCGCCATCGTGGGGATGACAAGGCACAGCAAAAAGAGCGCCAATCAAAACAAGAGTCCGCGATACCATAAATAATCGGATTTAAATTCTGATAAATGCGCAATGTGCAGATCGAATGCACCACTTCAGTGATCGGCCATCACAGTGGCGCAGCATGTTTACCCGAGTCACCGAGAAAGGCCTCGTGGTATCCCCTTCACAGCCCGTTTTTTCGGCAGATCATGTCGATACGATGCCGCTTTTCAGCATGGATGATGCCTGTCATGGGGTAAGCCCGAGGGCCATACGGCGTGTTTCTTCGGGGCGGGCTCCAGGGGCGGATGTGGATGGAGCGCACCAATAAAGTGCAATTGCACCAATATAGATCAACCGAGTGGCACAGTTTGCCTTGCACCGCGGCGCAAAGGCGACATGGGCACCGCTTTGCTCACTGCCACGAGCACTGCAATATGCAGAGCATGAAGTGACTCGAGCGGCGGATGCACTACTTCCCTTCCCTCTAGCCCCCTTCCCATGAGCGTGCTGGTCGCGAGTCCACAGGCCTGCCCATCCACCAGCCCCCCCAGCCAGAGTCCCATCAGGATGGGGCATCCATTCAGGCATAGGCAGAAGGCAGAATAAAAAAGTCGGCCCGAAGGCCGACTCGCTGCTCCCTGTGACAGGGCTTCCTTACTTGAGGTATTTGCCGTCAGCACCGACCTTGCCCGGGCCGTTCAGTACCCAGACCCGCGCCGAATAGGCGGGCACCGCAAAGCTCAGGCTGCCGTTGCTGACGCTCTGGCTCGCACCGGTTACCGCGTCCGTGTAGGTGCCGTTCTTCAGGCCACTCAGGTTTATCTGCTGGGCCGAGTTGGCCGCAAGGCCCACGGCGGCGTAGCTCCCTTGGGCGCTCAGATCACGCACGAAGCTGATGCCGCTCCCCCACTCGTTCACCTGGCTCATGGGCGCCTTTTGCAGGGCGGGCACCGCCTTGCGGATCTGGTTCAGGCGCTTGATGTGCTGATAGAGCGGGTGGCTCGGGGTGGCGGGGTTGTCCAGCACCTCCCCGTAGTAGGCACGACCGGTCTGATCCACCGTCATGGTGGCCCCGTCGATGTCCTGGGGCTTGCCCGCCTGGAACATCACCTCCTCCCCGTAGTAGAGGGTCGGGATCCCCCGCGCCGTCCAGAGCAGGTTGTAGGTCATGGCCGCATTGCCCTCTTCCCCGCCGTAGCGGTACTTGAAGTCGTTGTCCGGCCCCACGTCGTGGTTCTGGAAGAAGGTGATGAGCTTGGTGGCATCCCCATAGACCCAGTCCATGGCGAAGATCCCCCCTACCCCGCCAAAGTTCCCCCGGGCGACGTTGTCACGGAAGGTGGAGAACAGTGAGAAGTCCAGCACCGAGAGGCCGGAATCGCCCCCTGCACGGGGATTGGCCGGGTTGGCCGTGGTGCGGGTATACCACCAGGGGCGGATCACCGCCGAGGCATTGTCGTTGGCCAGCTCAGAGCCCCATCCGGTGCCCTTGACCAGGTTTTCGCCAAAGACGAACAGCCCCGGCTTGTGGGCCTGCCAGTCGTGGACATAGGTCAGCAGTTCGTCCCGCTCGATGTGCTTCAAGGTATCGATACGGATGGCATCGACCCCCATGTCGAGGTACTGACGAATGGCGCCGTTGAGGTAGTCCTTGACGTTCTGGTTGCCGGTGGCCAAGTCGATGCAGTCCCCCGCCATGTGCTTGCGCTGCAGGGCAAGCGGGCTCTCCCAGTCACCGCCGGACATGAAACCGTCCAGGTGATACCAGGCGGGATCCAGGGTCTGGGCGTCGATGCCGAAGAAGCGGTTGGGGTTGTAGCCTGCGCTCGGCACGGTGGCGCCGGTCTTGGGATCTACCAGGGGCTGGGTGCCCGCCGGATCCGACTGGCAGCGGGCCTTGTACCAGTCGGGAGCCGCCGGGTTGTCGTCGTCACAGCGGTTGGCACTGGCGTAGTCCCCAAGATTGCCCTGATAGGGACCATTGTTGATGAGTCCCTGGCTCGACCCCGCCGGTACGTAGTATTTGACGGGCAGGCGATCGATCCAGGTCTTGCCGCGCAGGCCGTACTGGCTCGAGTGGTTGAGCACCACGTCCTGGATCACCTTGAGCCCCTTGGCGTGGGCCGCCTGGATGAACTCCCGGTAACCCGCCCCCGGCGACTCCAGACGGGGATCGACCCGGTAGAAGTCGTAGGCTTGACATCCTCCCCCACCTTAGCGCTTCGCGTCACAGGAGGGGGATCCCCATTACTGGGTGATAGCTGCTCGCGCA
>NZ_JAPDBZ010000176.1:0-6708 GCF_027705505.1 Aeromonas sp. QDB56 | reverse complement strand
AGCCAAACCACAGAAGTATGCGACGAGAAAACCTAGTAAAAACAATGCCAGTCAGGCTTAACTGACTGGCATTAGCCACGATGGCCCCTTTCCTTTTGTAATGAGTGATGAAGTATCGGTTACTTCATGAAGAGGCCTGAGCCTCGCCCTTCCATGGCATCGCGCCAACCACCAAGCCAATGGCCCCTTGCATCCAGGCACTGGTACGGACACGCTTCTTTCTGTTTGCCGACTACGCCAGCCTGATAACCACGAGCGCGAGCTCTCTCCAGACGGTCCCGTTTCTGTCTTTTCATCATCTACGACCCTCTTCGTGGAACAAAAAAAGCGACCAGTTTTTCACCGGTCGCCTTCATCTTTACCCCAGGGGGGAGGCAGGGTCAAACAAAAAATTCCATGCTATTCAGGGGTTGTGACACAAGATACTGAACTGCATTAATTTTTGATGACACTTATTTATCGCTGATAGCGACGCAGCCAGGCAAAGGGCAGCGCCAGCAGAGTCAACCAGAACAGGCTGCCGCCACCGCCCTCGCCACCATCCTGACCGGTCTGGTTGTTGACCGGCGCATTGCTGACCACATAGCTGGCCGGGGCATTGCCCTGATAATCCGCCACGGCCGGCGTCAGTTTGACGGCGACCACGGTGGCGTTGGCGCGTTTGTTGAGGTCGCTCTCGCTGTCATAGCGATACGCCGTCGCGGCAATGGTGCCGTCGCTGCTGATGCCGCTGGCGTAAGCGATGTGATAGTACTTGCCGTTCTGGGCACACTGCTTGTTGCCGGCGTCATCCTTGCCACAGATGAGATCGTTCAGATACCAGCTGTTGGCCGGGGCGGCCGCGTTCAGCAGGAAGGCTTCCTGCATGCGGTTGGTACCATTGACCACCGGTTGGGTCTGATGGCGGGAGTCGCGCCAGCCGACCACCATGTTGTGCTCGTTGATGGCGGCCGCTTCCGAGCCTGCCCCCGAGACCGGCTTGTCCTGGAGAGGAAGGCTGGCCGCCGTACCCGGCTTGCTCAGGTTGAACAGGAACATCTCCACCGGGCGGTTCTGTCCCTTGTTGATGCGATAGCGCTGGTTGCCGATCACGTAGCCGTTGTCGTTGACGGCCACGGCCCAGCTGTGTTGCAGCTTGGCATCGTCCTTGCCAGGCTCGCCATCCGGCAGCGGGATGATCTTGGTGGTGCCCACGGTGCCGGCAGCCGTATCCAGGGTCCAGTAGCTGGCGAGGTTGCGACCATCCAGATCACCGGTGCCCACCTCGCCGGTGGAGCTGTAGCCCACGCCGTAGAGGGTGCCGTTGTACTTGGCCACGCCCAGTGCAGAGGCGGTTTGCAGCACCTCGTCACGCTGATGGCCATAGGTACCGGCCTGCATCAGCTTGTTGAACCCGCCCGAGCTGTTGAGCAGCCAGAAGCTCGCCTGGGTATCGACCCCGGGGCAGTAGCGGAAGTCACCGTACTGGCTGTCATTGCCCGTCTCGAAACACCACTTGTAGAAGTCACCGCCCACCTTGTGGCGATACTTGTCGCTGGCCGCGGTACCGGTCACCAGATACTGACCGTTGTCCAGCTTCTTGATGGAGGTGGGTACGCTCAGGCCGTGGGTGCTGGCCGCATCCTTGAGCTCGACCGGGTTGCCGTCATTGACCACGGCAAAGGCGGTGCGCAGCTTGCCATTCATCTTGTAACCGACCCGATCCTCCGGGACATCCCCGAGGGCCGTCACCAGGCCATCGACCTCGGAGCTGGTCACGTAGCCCAGGTTGCTGCGTTGATCCACCTTGTCCAGGAAGTCGCGACGCCACTGGTAGGCAAAGCCCGAGTTGTCGCTCCAGAAGGAGTTGCAGACCGAGTTGGAGAGCATGCAACCCTGCTCGAAACGGAAACGATCGACCAGGAAGTCGGCAAACCGCACGGTGGAGAAGTATTCCGCCATGTTGTTCTTGGTGTTGAGCCCGATGAGGCCGTTGGCATCGCCGCTGATCCCGCTGGCATAGCCTTTGACTTCGTCATCGACGATGGTGAAAAAGGAGCTTTGTGCCGCCTGCGCGTTGAGGCTGGCGCCGACCAGGATGGCCAGCATGGATAATTGCTTTTTCATCTACTTCCTTAGTCTTGATGTTTCAACGCTTCCAACTCCTCCCAACGGGAGAAGGCGTGTTCCAATGCGGCCTCTGCCGCATTCAATGCATCCAGTTTGGGCTGGGTCTGCTCTGCTGGCAGAGAGAAGAAACCGGGGTGGTTAATCTCGGCCTGCAGGGCATCGAGTTCCATTTCCAACTGTTCCAGCCGGGCTGGCAGATTATCCAGCTCCAGTTGCAACTTGTAAGAGAGTTTTCGTGTTTTTTTCGCAGGCTCCGCTGCCGACGCGACAGGCTCTGCCACCTTGTTCTGGGTCGCCTTGGCCGTCTGTTGGGCGGCCTGCAGGGCTCGTGTGGCCATCATGTCGGCGTAGCCCCCGACATAATCGCTGATCCGTCCATCCCCTTCAAACAGCCAGCAGCCGGTCACGGTATTGTCGATGAAACGGCGATCGTGGCTGACCAGCAGCAGGGTGCCCGGGTAATCGGTGAGCAGCTCTTCCAGCAATTCCAGCGTTTCGACATCCAGGTCGTTGGTTGGTTCATCCAGAATCAACAAGTTACTGGGCTTGAGGAAGAGTTTGGCCAACAGTAGACGGTTTTTCTCGCCCCCTGACAAGGCCTTGACCGGGGTGCGCGCCCGCTTGGGCTCGAACAGGAAGTCCTGCAGGTAGCCGAGGATGTGGCGGGAGCGGCCGCGAACCATTACCTCCTGCTTGCCCTCCCCCACGTTGTCCACCACCGTCTTCTCGGGGTCGAGCTGCTCACGATATTGATCGAAGTAGGCCACTTCCAGGTTGGTCCCCTGGCGCACCGAGCCACGGCTCGCCTCGAGCTGACCCATCAGCAGCTTGATCAGGGTCGACTTGCCGCAGCCGTTGGGGCCCACCAGAGCAATCTTGTCCCCGCGCAGCACCTGCAGATCCAGTCCCTGGAACAGGGTGCGATCACCAAAGTCCAGCCCCAGCCCCTCGGTCTCGAACACCAGCTTGCCGGAGCGGCCCGCCTCGTCCAGTTGCAGCTTGGCCTTGCCCTGCAGTTCCCGGCGCTGGGTGCGCTCCATGCGCATCGCCTTGAGGGCCCGCACCCGTCCCTCGTTGCGGGTACGACGCGCCTTGATCCCCTGGCGCACCCATACCTCTTCCTGGGCCAGCTTGCGGTCGAACTCGGCGTTTTTCAGCTCCTCGACCCGCAGCCACTCCTCCTTGCCTTGCAGATATTCGTCGTAGTTGCCGGGCCAGGAGGTGAGCACGCCGCGATCGAGATCGATGATCCGGGTCGCCAGCTTGTGGATGAACTCCCGGTCGTGGGAGATGAAGACGATGGCGCCGCGAAAGTCCTTGAGGAACTCTTCCAGCCAGTTGATGGCATCGATGTCCAGGTGGTTGGTCGGCTCGTCCAGCAGCAACAGATCCGGGTCACACGCCAGGGCGCGGGCCAGAGCCACCTTGCGCAGCCAGCCGCCAGACAGACTGTCGAGCGTCACATCAGGGTCGAGATCAAGCAGGGTCAGCACCTGATTGATGCGGGTCTCGTACTGCCAGCCGTTCTGATAGTCGAGCTGCTCCTGCAACTGGCTCATGGTGCGAATGTTGGCATCGGAAGGGTCGTGCGCCAGGGCGTGGGAGACATGGTGGTACTGCTTGAGCAGCTCCCCTACCCCGGCCAGCCCTTCTGCGGCGTAATCGAACACGGTGATCTCGCTCGAGGCGGGCGGATCCTGCTCGAGGCGGGTCACTTTCAAATCTTGTTGCAACACCAGACGGCCGTCGTCCAGCGGCAGTTCGCTGGCAATCACCTTCATCAGGGTAGACTTGCCCGCCCCGTTGCGACCCACCAGACAGAGGCGCTCGCCCCGCTCTATGGTGAGCTCGGCATGGTCGAGCAGCGGAAAATCACTGAACGACAGGGACGCGCCGTGCAATGTCAAAAGAGCCATGTTTGTTCCTTGTTGCTTATGAAAAAACGGGCGGCAGCGTGAGTCTGCCCCCGTTTTGTCGTCAAATCCTGCTCACCCCTGTACCAGCCAGCCTTGCAGCTCCCCCAGGGTAAAAGGCCAGCCCAGCTCCCGGCCGGCACTGTCTTGCAGCACCGGGATGCGCACCCGGTAAGCCTCGAGCCAGGCCTCCTCCTCCAGGATGTCGCAACGGCGGGTCTGCGCGGCCATCCCGGCCTGTTCCACCAGCGTCCACGCCTGTTCGCACAGGTGGCAGCCGTCGGTGTGAAACAGGGTCAGCATCAGCCTTGTGCCTCGGCGTGGGTGATGATCCAGCAGTTGTGGATATGCTGGTTGCGCTCGAAGTCCTTGGGCCGGGTCTTGTTCGTGATGTTCTGCGCCTTGAGACCGATGGCGTCAAGGCCGGCCAAGTCCATCTTGAAGTGGCGCTTGTTGTTGGAGAAGACCAGGGTGCCGTCCGCCGCGAGCAGGCGCTTGAGGTGCTGCATCAACAGCAGGTGATCCCGCTGCACGTCGAAGCTCTCGTCCATCCGCTTGGAGTTGGAGAAGGTGGGCGGATCGATGAAGATGAGGTCGTACTGTTCGTCCGCCTCGGAGAGCCACTTCAGGCAGTCCGCCTGCACGAACTTGTGCTCGCGGCCCACCAGCGAGTTGAGGCGCATGTTGTCCTGGGCCCAGTTGAGGTAGGTGCGCGACATGTCCACCGTGGTGGTTTCGCGGGCGCCGCCGAGCCCCGCGTGCACGGTGGCACTGCCGGTGTAGGCGAAGAGGTTCAGGAAGCGCTTGCCCCGAGCCATCTGGCCCAGCATGCGGCGGGTCTGGCGATGGTCGAGGAAGAGGCCGGTGTCCAGATAGTCGTAGAGGTTGACCCAGAGGCGTGCACCGTACTCCTGAACCTCCATCCGGTGCTGCTCTTCGGAGAGCTTCTGGTACTGCTGTTTGCCTTCCTGGCGCTCGCGCACCTTCAGGATCACCTTCTCGCCGTCCATGCCGGTCACCTTGATGGCGGCCTGCACCATGTCCAGCAGACGCTGGCGGGTCTTCTGGGCGGGAATGTCCTTGGGCGCCGCGTACTCCTGTACCACCAGATAATCCTGATAGCGGTCGATGGCAGCGTTGTACTCCGGCAAGTCCGCGTCATAGAGGCGGTAGCAATCGAGGTTCTCCTTGCTCGCCCATTTCTCGAGGGTCTTCAGATTCTTGCGCAGACGGTTGGCAAAGTCCTGGGCCACCTCTTTCTGGGAAGCGACGGCATCGAGGGCGATCTGATAGTTGCGCAGCTGGCACTCGAGGGCGCCGTTGAACAGGCGATACTGCTTGTCGGCACGCAAGCGCAGGCAGCTCAGGAGTTCGGGAGAGGCGGAGAGAATGGTGACCTTCCACCCCTGGAAGCCGCGGCGCAGGGCATCGCCAAGGGCCTGATGCACTTCCAGCAACGCCGGGAATTCACCGAGACGCTCGCCATAGGGCGGGTTGGAGATGAGCATGCCGACCTGACGGCTCTCTCCTTCCACAGCCGGCATCGGCAGCGGATTTTCCAGCTTGGTGACATCGGCCTGCTTGAAGGTAATGAGATGGGCCACGCCGGCGGCCTTGGCGTTGTCACGGGCCTTCATCAGGACCCGGGTATCCGCATCGCAACCGAACAGTTTCACCTCGCAGCGCTGCATGCCGCGCTTGGCACGCACCTGGGCTTCCATCATCAGACTCTGCCACAGTTCACCATCGTGTTGCAGCCAGCGATCGAAACCGAAGCGCTCACGGCGCAGCGCAGGCGCCATGTCGGCAGCGATGAAGGCCGCTTCAATCAGCAGGGTACCGGAGCCGCACATGGGGTCCATCATGGGCTCGCCAGCCCAGCCGCTGCGGGCAATCATGGCCGCAGCCAGGTTCTCTTTGAGGGGCGCCTCGCCGGTGCCCTGGCGATAGAAGCGCTGGTGCAGCGCCGGGCCTGACAAGTCCAGCGTGATATTGGCCTTGCCTTTGCCAAGGTGCGCCATGATGCGAATGTCCGGAGACTTCTTGTCCACATCCGGGCGCACGTGGCCGCGCTTGGTGAAGCGATCGACGATGGCGTCCTTGATCTTCAGGGCGCCGTACTGGGTATTGCGAATGGAGGCGTTGGTACCGGTAAAGTCCACCGCGATGGTGGCGGTACCGGAGAAGTGCTCCTCCCAGGGAATGGTATGAGCCCCGAGGTAGAGGTCCAGATCGTCGTTCATCTGGAACTCGGAGAGCACCAGCACGATACGGGAGGCAAAGCGGCTCCACAGACAGGCCTTGTAGCCGATGGCCAGTTCGCCCTTGAAGTGGACGCCGGCCACGGTCTCACGGACCTGCTCCGCACCCAGATTGGTCAGCTCGACGGCCAGCAGGTTTTCCAGCCCCTTGGGGCAGGTTGCAAAAAATTCTTTCATCACGCTCACGGGGATGCCATAAAAATAGTGCCGCATTATACCTTATCGGCCCGCGCTCGGCACTCGAACCTTGGACAAAGGCGCCATATAAACGGCAAGAGGCGCGGCAGACTCTCCCCTCCCCCCTTGCGGGCGACAGGATCCCGCTCTTGGCTGGCAGCTGTCTACCATCTCAGAGATCCCCTCATTTTTAGAGACTCAAATAATTCCAAGTGTGCGGGTATATAAGCGGTGTTGCTTCAGGTAGT
>NZ_JAPDBZ010000175.1:0-6864 GCF_027705505.1 Aeromonas sp. QDB56 | reverse complement strand
CGAAACCCAACAAGGAGTTTCGGATTCTTACACAGCCTGAGGATCGGTCAATGGATCCTTAACTGATCGGCATTAGGATATATTCCCGCTTTTTTCATGTCACGATTTAAAGGGCAGCGTTCGTGGATAAAGGGAGGCCGACAAGGGATAAAAAGAGACGGGCATATCACCTCCACCCGTTCGCCGTGACAGGAGAACGGGGGAGAGCTATTTCACGATGCGATCGGCCAGGGTACCGACGGCCACCACGAAATAGGGGGAGCGATTCCAGTGACGCAGTACCCGGTAATTGTCATAGGCAAGGTAGCTTCGCCCGTGAATATCGTCGGGGCGGATGAGGGAGGCCTGCATGTCGACCCTGGGCAGGGGGAAGCCGTCCAGTTGCCGCACCCCGAGCGCCTGCCAGGCCGACAGCGGCTTGCGGATCTCAAGCCCCAGCAGCGCCGGATCGAGCGCCTCGGGCACCCTCACCCGCCGTCCCCAGGTCTGGTCTTCACGCCAGCCGTTCTGGCTCAGATAATTGGCAGCCGATCCAAATACATCCGCCAGATTGCCCCAGAGATCTTCTTGCCGTCCCCGTCCTGATCCACCGCGTATTGCAGGAATGACGAGGGCATGAACTGCACCTGTCCCATGGCCCCCGCCCAGGATCCCTTGAAGTTGGCGGGGTTCACATGTCCCTGCTCCAGAATGCGCAGGACATCGAACAACTCGCCTTTGAAGAAGGCTTCACGGCGACCGTCCCAGGCCAGGGTCGAGAGAGAAGAGATAAGGGGATAATGGCCGGTTATTTTGCCGAAATTGGTTTCAATTCCCCACAAGGCAACAATAAAGCGGGGTTGAACCCCATATTCCCTGCCTATTTTTGTGAGCAGCGGCAAATGCTGGCGATATAAGGTTTGGGCTTGCTTGACTTTCCATTCCGGCACCGCCCGGGGAATATATGTGTCCAGGGTCAGTTTGAATTCCGGCTGATTTTTGTCGTGCCTGATGGCAGCATCAACAAGATGTACATCCGCAAAGGCCGCACTCACCGTCTCGGGCAACATGCCCGCCGCCAGCGCCTGCTCTTTGAGGCTCGCCACGTACTGGTCAAAATCGGGGCCGGCCTGCACCGGCGATCCCGACAGGGCGCCTGACAACAGCAGTGCCAGCCGCCCCGCCCTCATCGTGCGTCCTTTAATTGCGCCTTGTGCTGCTCCAGCAGGTTTTCCGGTGGCGGTGGCACCTGCAGATAAAAGCCCTGGCTCTTCAGGGCGGCCATCACCCGCTCCGTGGAGGCCAGCCCCAGGGGCTTGGCCGGGTCCAGTTTGGTCATCAGGACCAGTTCGGGACGCCCGAAGGTACTCATCAGCACCTCGGGAACGCGGGAAAAGTCCTCTCTTCGTTCAATAAAGAGATAGGTCTCGGCTTTTTTGCGACTTTTATAGACTGCACACAACATGGAAATTGATATAATCCGACGGGTTTATTGCCTCTGGTGGTGGCAAACTATAACATCAGGAATTGAATAACAATAACGTATTACCGTCTCGGTTCGGGGAAGATTCATGGTTGAACGCGATAACGAATTGAAAGGGACCACCTTCACTATTTCTGTGTTGCATCTCAGCGATGGCAATCCGGCCCGGATCCGACAACTGCTGGAGGCCAAGGTCGCGCAGGCCCCCCAGTTTTTTAATTGTGCCCCCCTCGTCCTCAATGTGGAACGCCTCGAGGCGATCCCCGATTTCGAACAGCTCAGAGAGCAGGTCGAGTCGGAAGACTTCGTGCTGGTCGGGATCACGGGGGCGCGGGACGAGGCGATGAAGACGGCCGCCAAGGCGGCAGGCCTCGCCGTCATGGTGTCAGGCAAGAGCCGCAAGGCAGAGCCTGAACCGACGCCGCCAGTGCCTGAGCCCAAGCCAGTGGAGGCCGCACCGGTTCCTCCGGTGCCAGCGCCCGTGGAGGCAAGCAAGGTCCACGTGGGCCCGGTGCGCTCCGGTCAGCAGATCTATGCAGCCGGCACCTCGCTGGTGGTGCTGGGCTCGGTGAGCCCTGGCGCCGAAGTCATCGCCGATGACAGCATCCATGTTTATGGTGCCCTGCGTGGCCGAGCCATCGCAGGGGCCAAGGGCAATCCCAAGGCCCGCATTTATTGCCAGCAATTGCAGGCCGAGCTGCTCTCCATCGCGGGCACCTTCCAGCTCAGCGATGCATTGCCTGCAGGCGTGATACAAGAGCCGGTCCATATCCGGCTCGACAATGAACAACTTCGTATAGACCGAATCAAATAGAGTTACAAGGAAGCGAGAATGGCGCGAATCATAGTCGTTACATCGGGCAAGGGTGGCGTTGGCAAGACGACAACCAGCGCGGCACTGAGCACCGGTCTGGCCCAGCGTGGCCACAAGACCGTGGTCATCGATTTTGACATTGGTCTGAGAAACCTGGACCTCATCATGGGTTGCGAGCGGCGCGTGGTCTATGACTTCGTCAACGTCATCAACGGGGAAGCCAACCTCAACCAGGCCCTCATCAAGGACAAGCGTTGCGAAAACCTGTTCATCCTGCCCGCCTCCCAGACCCGGGACAAGGATGCCCTGACACGTGAAGGGGTGGAGAAGATCCTGGATCAGCTGGCGGAGATGCAGTTTGACTACATCGTCTGCGACTCCCCCGCCGGTATCGAATCCGGCGCCCTGATGGCGCTCTATTTCGCCGACGAGGCCATCGTCACCACCAACCCGGAAGTCTCTTCCGTGCGTGACTCGGATCGCATCCTCGGTATCCTGGCCTCCAAGTCCCGCCGTGCCGAGCGCGGTGAGGATCCCATCAAGGAGCACCTGCTGCTGACCCGCTACTGCCCGACCCGCGTCAACCGCGGCGACATGCTGAGCGTGCAGGACGTACAGGAGATCCTGGCCATCAAACTGCTCGGGGTGATCCCGGAGTCCCAGGCGGTGCTGCGCGCCTCCAACTCCGGCGAGCCGGTCATTCTGGACAAGGAGTCCGATGCCGGTCAGGCCTACGAGGACGCCGTAGCCCGCCTCTTGGGTGACACCAAGGATTTCCGTTTTCTGGAAGAAGAGAAGAAGGGCTTCTTTAGCCGACTGTTCGGGAGTTAAGCATGTCATTATTGGATTATTTTCGTTCCAACAAGAAACAGAACACCGCACAACTGGCCAAAGAGCGGTTGCAGATCATCGTGGCTCACGAGCGTTCATCCAGAGGGGGGCCGGATTACCTGCCCCAGCTCAAGCAGGACATCCTCGACGTGATCCGCAAATACGTGCAGATCGACCCGGACAAGATCACCGTCCAGCTTGATCAAAAGAGTGACGAGTTGTCGGTGCTGGAGCTCAACATCACCTTCGCCGACGACCAGAAGAAGGGATGAGCTGACGCACCATGCGCGACCCCTTCCCCCAATGAAGACCGGATCCTTTCCCAGGATCCGGTTTTTTAATGCCTGGCGTCCCGGCATCTCGCCAAGGGCATCAGGGCCAGCTAGAATACCGCGCACCCCGAGGCGCTGCCGACGGACTTTCCCTCTCCCCTTATCTGGAACACGGCTCTTATGTCTTTGAATGACGAAATGCACAGCGTCGAGGAACTGCTCGACACCGCCCTCGAACTCTTCATGGAGCTGGCCTCCGACAACCTGCCCGAGCAGGAGATCGTCCGCTTCAATCAGGAGTTCAACGACCGCGGCCTGCTGGCGGAGACCGATCCCGCCGACGACTGGGCGGCCGACGTGGGATTTGAGGTGAGCGACGCCGACTATGCCGAGATCTGGGTCGGCCTTGGCAACGAACAAGAAGAGTACGAGCACCTGTTTGCCCGCATGCTGCTCTCCCGCCGCGTCGACGAGAAGTTCTGCCACATCGAATGGCTGCCCCAATAATTCCGGATCCCGATGATCCTGGCCACTATGACTGGGACGGCGGGCCCGCGCCCGTGAGGCCTGCGCGCAGACGGCGACTGCTGGGCTGGCTCGGCAAGCTGCTGCTGGCCGCCTTTGCGAGCACCATCGTCTCGGTCGCGCTGCTGCGCTTCATCGACCCCCCCATGTGGACCTGGCGCCTCGAACGCGCCCTGTTTCCCCCTGCCAAGGTGGCCGAGGTGAAGCACGACTGGGTGCCGCTTGAGCAGATTTCCCGGGAGCTGCAACTGGCGGTGATCGCCGCCGAGGATCAGCGCTTTGCCGAACATCACGGTTTTGACATGGATGCCATCAGCTCGGCCTTCAGGCACAACCAGCACAGCGGGCGGGTGTGCGGTGCCAGCACCCTCAGCCAGCAGACCGCCAAGAACCTCTTCATGTGGAGCGATCGCAGCTTCCTGCGCAAGGGAATAGAGGCCTGGTTCACCCTGCTGATGGAGCTGGGCTGGGACAAGTCCCGCATTCTCGAGGTGTATCTCAACATCGTGGAGTTCGGACCCGGCATCTATGGCGCCGAGGCGGCCGCCAGGCACTACTTCGGCAAACCGGCGATACGCCTCACCCGCTACGAGGCCTCCCTGCTCGCCGCCGCCCTGCCCAATCCCTGGCGTTATCGGGTCAAGCCCCCCTCACCCTATGTGCAAAAGCGCTCGGCCTGGATCCGTCGTCAGATGGGTCAACTCGGGCAAGTCACCCTGAACCGGGTACACGGCACAGAGTAGCGTCATCCTGCGGATCAGAGGCGGGTCCCAGATGGCCGCCAACGGTTTCCCGATGAAGGGGCAGATAGTGCCACCACCAGGTTTCGCGCCGCCGCTTAATCTGCCTTCTGTACTGTCGTCGCTTCATCTTGCCAGGCCGCCCCGTCACGCCGCCCCTGCTGGCGGCTCTGTTAACCTTATCCCCTGATCCCGCCATTTGACAGCACGGCGTCACCGCCCCCGGGCTGGCTGCCCATCCCAATACTTGTTAAAGTGGCGAACCTGGACGTATCTGGAGTGATTTCATGGAACAACGTAGCCCGGATCAGCTGGTAGAGTGGGCCTATGATCAGTTTCTGGAGCAGGCCGCCGACATGCTGGCCCCCGAACAAATCGTCGACATCACCCTCGAGTTCGAGCAACGTGGCGCGGTGGAGGCAACCCTGCCCAATGCCGACTGGTCGACCGAACTCGGCGAGCCGGTGGACATGGCACGTTGGGCCGAGGTCTGGGTCGGCTTGCTGGATCACCAGGACGAGTTCGAGGTGATCTACGCCACCTTCCTGCTCCCCCGGGATCAGAGCGAGCACGACGTGCATATCCGCTGGCACCGCCAGCAACAGGCATAAGAAAAGGCGCCCCAGGCGCCTTTTTCGTTTTTTGCGCTGCCCGAGTCAGGGGCGTGCCGAGATGGCCTTGGCCAGACAGCGGCGACACCAGCAGGCGCTGGCATCGCTCATGGGCAACGCGGGAAGCTGGTTGCACCAGCAGCGCTCGATGGGTTCCCCCGCCGACACGGCGCAGAACGCCGGCTCGCCGCAGCCCGGGCAGGCATGAGTGCTCTTCGAGCCATCGAGTTCGGCCATGCGGGCCAGCTGGGCCTCGCTGTCCATGGTGGACCACTGGCCTATCTCGGTCACGGTGCGGCCACAACCGAGGCAGAGCCCCTCTTTGGCCCGGCAGTCACCGATGCAGGGACTCGGCAACTTATTCGTCCCCTGCCGGCGTGTCGGAGCCCACGAGGCGGATGCTGTGCTCCTCGATGACGATCTTGCCCTGCTTGTAGAGGCCGCCGATCGCTTTCTTGAAGGTGCCCTTGCTCATGCTGAACATCTTGTAGATGACGTCAGGCTCGCTCTTGTCTCCCACCGCAAGGCTGCCCCCCTGCTTTTGCAGGCGCAGCAGGATGCGCGCACCAGCGTCATCCATCCGGGCCAGCCCCGGCTTTTGCAGGGTCAGGTCCAGTTTGCCATCTTCGCGCACCTGCTTGACCCAGGCGGTCAGCGGCCGGCCCGTCATCACGCGGCCGAACACCTCGTTCTTGAACAGCATGCCGGCGTACTGGCCATTGACCACGGCCTTGATGCCAAGGGGGGTGTGTTCCCCCGGCAGCACCGTCACCTCGTCACCGCTCTTGAAAGGGGGGTCGATGCGCAGGAAGCGCTCCAGACGGCTGGTACCGACCATGCGCCCTTCGTTGTCCAGCATCAGGTGCACCAGATAGACATGGCCCACCTGCATCGGCTTGTTCTGCTCGCGGCTTGGTACGAAGAGATCCTTCTTCATGCCCCAGTCGAGGAAGGCACCAATCTTGTTGGCATTGACCACCTTGAGGCCGACGATGTCCCCCACCATGGCGAAGGGCTTGTCGGTGGTGATCACCGGCTCGCAATCCGCATCCAGATAGAGGAAGACGGACACCTCGCTCTCCTCGGCGACGCCTTCCGGCAACTGACGCCTGGGTAGCAGCAGCTCGCCGTATTCCCCCGCCGCCAGCCAGGCGCCGCGCTCCTCGATCTCGACGACGGTCAGGGTGTTCATCTTGCCAATCTGTAACATGGTGATCTCTTCTTTCAATATCCGGATGGGCCCATCTCATGGAAGACCCGTCATATAGAGGTGCATCGCCTCCGTCGGATGAGAGAGGACGGGGCCGATTTATGTCATGCAGGCGCGCATGTTACCCCAGAGCGGCAGCAGGACCTAGCCCCTCCCCCCTGTGTCTGACCTCTTTTCCCGCTACCGGGCGGCCAGATTGACGATATTAGCAGCATTCAGTTCCCCCTTTGCTGCAAATAACCCCACTTTTAGGTAGACTTCGCGGCCGTCAAATCCAGAGGAAGCGTCGATGAACCCAGCCACTCGTACCCGTCATCTCAATCATTGACATCCTCCCCCACCTTAGCGCTTCGCGTCACAGGAGGGGGATTCCCATTACTGGGTGATAGCTGCTCGCGC
>NZ_JAPDBZ010000174.1:0-6998 GCF_027705505.1 Aeromonas sp. QDB56 | reverse complement strand
ATGTTATTCACCCTGGCCAACCTGTTTCGGGCGGACCAAATGATACGTCAGTGGGAGAGATCTCACTAAAAACTGGGGATAACGCCTTAAATGGCGAAGAAACGGTCTAAATAGGCTGATTCAAGGCATTTGCGGGAGAAAAAATCGGCTAAAACATGAAGAAATGAAATGACTGAGTCAGCCGAGAAGAATTTCCCCGCTTATTCGCACCTTCCCTATTGAACGTAGCCGGATGATATGCGCCGGAGACATCACTCTCGACAACAAGGAATAGAGACATGAACGTGAAAAAGAGTACTGCCATCGCCTCTGCCATGACGGGTCTGCTGGCCCTGGGTGCCCAGTTCATCGCCGCGCCGGCCATGGCTGCGGATGACAAGGAGAAGTGCTACGGCGTGGTCAAGGCGGGCAAGAACGACTGCGCCACCAAGGGCGGATCCTGCGCCGGCACCGCCAAGATGGATGCCCAGGGGGATGCCTTCGTGGTGGTGCCCAAGGGGCTGTGCGAGAAGCTCGCTGGCGGGTCCCTGCAACCCAAGTAAGCCGCATGCCATGGTGTGGCGCCCGCCACATCATGGCCCTATCTATTGAGAGCCCAGCCATGAACCCCTTGATCGGTATCGGTTTACGCCCCCCGCACTACAACGAGATCCGCCACACCCTGCCCGGAGTGGGCTGGCTTGAGGTACACAGCGAAAACTACTTCGAGCGCCACAGCCAGGGCTTCGAGGTGCTGGCGGAGCTTGCGAGGCACTACCCCGTGAGCCTTCACGGAGTCGGCATGTCGCTGGGCTCCGCCGATCCTCTCGATGCCGGGCACCTGCGCCAGCTGGCAGCCCTGGTGGCGGCCATCTCGCCGGTGCGGGTGTCGGAGCACCTGAGCTGGGGCAGCATCGACGGGCGCTATTTCAACGATCTGCTGCCCATGCCCTACACCCGGGCCGCTCTTTTGCACATGAGCGACAAGATAGATCGGGTGCAGCAGACACTGGGCAGACAACTGCTCATCGAGAATCCCTCTTCCTACCTGCAACTGGCGGGGGAGATGGGGGAGGCCGAGTTTCTGGCCGAGCTGGCTGGGCGCAGCGGTTGCGGCGTCCTGCTCGATCTCAACAACCTCCATGTGAGCGCAGTCAATCACGGCCTGGAGGTGGACGACTATCTGGCGACTATCGACCTCGACACGGTCGGCGAAATTCACCTGGCCGGTTTTACCGAGAAGCACCTGCCTCAGGGGCCCCTTTATATCGATACCCACAGCACCCCCGTGGCCGAGCCCGTCTGGGCGCTCTACGAGCAGGTCTGCCAGCAGCGCGCCATCCCCACCCTGATTGAATGGGATCTGGCGATCCCCCCGTTGCCGGTGCTGCTGGGAGAGGCGCAGCGTGCCAGCGAGATCCTGAGCGCGGCACAGCAACCATCCAGGGAGGCCGCCCATGTCTGAGCTTGTTTTCCCGCAAGGTACTTGTGCGAGCGGGCTGCTCGGGGAGGCAGCCCATGTCTGAGCTTGCTTCCATGCAACGCGCTTTTGCGAGCGGTCTGCTCGGCCAGGATGATGCCATCCTCGGGCACATCCAGCCGGGACGCTTTGCCCCCGACGCCCTGTTGCAGATCTATCGCAACAACTTCATCCTCGGCCTCACCGAGGTGCTCGCCAGCAGCTACCCCGCGGTACGCGCCATGGTTGGCGAGACTTTCTTTGAGGCGGCGGCACGAGGGTTCGTGCTGGCGGCACCTCTGGAGGAGGGGAGCGTCATGGACTACGGGGAGGGCTTTGGCGACTGGCTGGTACGCTTGCCCACCACGGCCGCGTTGCCCTGGCTCGGGGATCTGGCCCGCTTCGAGTGGGGGCTGGAGCGGGTCTCGCTGCTTGCGCCAGAGACGCGGCACTGGCCCGCCGAGCGGCTTGCCGCCATGACCCCTGACCACTGGGAGCGGCTGGTGCTGCATCCTGCCTGCGATCTGCTGATCCTGGAGAGCCCCCATCCGGTGCTGGCGCTCTGGCAGATGGCCCTGCACGGCGGTGAGACGGTCAGGGAGCTGGATGCTGTCTGCTCCCTGGCACTCAAGAAACGCCCCGGACACCGGGTCGACCCCATTCCCCTGGATGCCGCCGCCTGGCGTCTGCTGCAAGGCTGCCTGCAGGGCAGGCCGCTGGCCAGCCTGCTGGCTCAGGATCCCGCCATGGCCGAACACCTAGCCCCCCTCATCACCCTCGACCTGCTGGTCGATCTGGAGCTTGCCCCATGACAATGCAAACCCTTGCCAGGCCCCTTGGCCCCCTTGTTGAACGCATCTTGCCCTGGTGCAGCGGTGGCCTGTTGCTGCTTGCCAGGCTCTGGGTCGCCACCATTTTTCTGCGATCCGGCTGGCTCAAGTTAACGGCCTGGGACAGCACCCTCTATCTGTTCGAGTTCGAATATCAGGTGCCCCTGCTGCCCTGGCAGTGGGCGGCCTATGCGGGCACTGCGACCGAGCTGTTGCTGCCCCTCTTCCTGCTGGCGGGCCTCTTCACCCGTCCGGTCGCCTTGCTGCTGTTTGGCTTCAACGCCATGGCGGTCATCTCCTACCCGGCCCTCTGGGCGGGGGGCTTTCACGATCACCAGTTGTGGGGCTGGATGCTGCTGACCCTGGCCGTGTGGGGGGCGGGCCCCCTGGGGCTCGACAGCTGGCGCCTTGCCCGTCGCTCGCCTCCGGCGTAAGGTGGCCGCACACGAGCCCTGCCTGACTGACTGACGGGTGGGAAAGGAATGCAAAGGAGAAGAGATGAAGGTTCGCGAGGCCCTGGCGGCCGATATTCCTGCCCTGACGACACTGCGCATGGCGCTCTTTTGCGAGGTGGGGGAACTTGCCCGGCCCGATGAGGATCCGGTCCTCAGGGAGGCGACGCAGGCCTACTTCATTCAGGCGCAGGAAGAGGGCAGCGCCCGTAGCTGGGTGGTGGAGGAGGAGGGCGAGGTGGTGGCGTGCGCCACCCTGGCACTCTTCGTGCGCCCGCCCTACCCGGGCAATCTGGCGGGGCGGGAAGGGTACCTGCTCAACATCTACACCCGGCCGGCCTGGCGCAGACGGGGAATGGCGAATGCCCTGCTGGTGGCCATGGTGGCGTATGCCCGCGAGCAGCAACTGGGCAAGCTGTGGCTCCATGCCAGCAGTGATGGGCGCGCTATCTACGAACGGTTCGGCTTTGCTGGCAATCCTGCCTGTCTCGAGTGCGTACCTGCCCGTTAGCCTCCTCTTTTTCTGCACCGGGCTGATCCTCTTTCACAAGGGCTGCGTACTGGGAGCCCTTGGCGGCATCGCCGCTTTTCTATACACTGCGCGCCCCATTCGTTTCAGTCGTCCGACCACTTATGTCGGCGCTGGCGGTGCCGATACCCTCTGTGGGTGAGGCCGTGGTGCCCATGGGGATGGTCAACGAGGAAGAAGTGTCATGTTCAATCAGAAGCTCAAAGCGCAGTTGCAGGCATGCCAGACCCGGCTCGACGAGGAGCAGGGCATCATAGAGGCGATCAAGGCGGGTGCCGCCACCGTCATCTTCAGCCCGGAGGGGATCATCCAGGAGGCGAGCACCCCTTTCCTGGCCCTGATGGGATATGGTGCCGCCGAACTGATTGGGCAGCCCCACAGCCAGCTCTGTCCAAGGGCCTGGGGGGAGTCCGGTGACTATCGCCAGTTCTGGCGCCGCCTGGCCCAGGGGGAGGTGCAGTCAGGCACCTTCGAGCGCGTGAACCGGCAGAGGGAGACGCGCTGGCTGGAGGCGACCTATTTCCCGGTGAAGCACCAGGGCCGGGTGACCCGGGTATTCAAGATTGCCAGCGACGTCACCGAACAGCACCAGCGGCTGGAGCGACTCGAAGCGCTGACCGAGGCACTGGACCGCTCCCGGGCCATGATCGAGTTCACCCCGAACGGCGACATCCTCCATGCCAATGCCAACTTCCTGAGCGTTATGGGTTACACCCTGAGTGAGATCGCGGGCAGGCACCACAGGATCTTCTGTGACGAAACCTTCCTGCGCGAGCAGCCCCGTTTCTGGGAGGAGCTGGCCCGGGGCCAGTTCAAATCCGGCCTCTTCATGCGCCACAACAGCCGGGGGCAGGCCGTCTGGCTGGAGGCGACCTACAACCCCATCCGGGATGGCAGCGGCAAGGTGGTACGGGTGGTGAAGTTCGCCAGCGACATCACCGCGCGCATCGAGCAGAACCACGCCACCCGGGAGGCGGCCCGCCTGGCCCACAGCACCGCCCAGGAGACCCTGCACAGCGCAGAGGAGGGGGCGGGCTTGCTGCGCGCCGTGGTGCAGACCTCTTCCCTCATCGCCTCCCAGGTGGATGAGGCCATCGCCCTCATCGGCCAGCTCAACGAGCAGTCCAGAAGCATCGAGGCCATCGTCTCGACCATCAGCGCCATCGCCGATCAGACCAATCTGCTGGCCCTGAACGCCGCCATCGAGGCGGCGCGGGCAGGGGAGCAGGGGCGCGGGTTTGCGGTGGTGGCGGACGAGGTGCGCCAGCTGGCCGCCCGCACGTCACTCTCTACCGACGAGATCGCCAGGGTGGTGCAGAAGAATCGCGAGCTGACCGCCAGGGTGACCGACGACATGGCCGGGGTGGCGGGCAGCGCCGAACTCGGCAAGCAGCAGATCGCCGGGGTGGACAAGCTGATGAGCGAGATCCACCAGGAGGCGGACAGGGTCTCCCAGACGGTGTCTGCCCTCTCCATCTGAGGGGCTGACCGCAAGATTGCCAACAGAGTGAGCGATCGGACGGCCAGGCTGAACCCTGGCTGTATGACGCCCCCCTTCGTCATTGTGCCGCCCGGCCCCCTTGTTTAGGCTGCCGCCTCCTTTTTATTGAGCAGGTAGACAACAATGGCAGTACGACAGAGAGGCAGGGCACTGGCCCTGCTGCTGGGAGTGGGGGCGAGCCTGGGGCTCGGCGGTTGCATGGGCCAGATGGGCCTCTCTTCCATGGTGACCAAGGGCAACCTCAGCGTGGTGGACAACCGCTACGGCCGTGCCGGCGTCTTCGTGCTGCTCTCCCCCGTCTATGGCCTGGCGGCCACGGCGGATCTCTTCGTGTTCAACACCATCGAATTCTGGTCCGGCAAGAACCCCATTACCGGCAAGTCGCCCGCCCTGGTGGATCAGAAGAGCGATGCGATCATCAAGGTGAACCAGCACCTGGATCCTGCCCTCAACCAGGTGCCGCTGGCCCTGCTGCCCCAAGGGGTGCGCGAGGTACAGGTGAGCTACCCGGACGAGCGCACCGCCCAGATGGAGATCCACTACATCGACGGTCAGCGCAGCCTGATGCGGGGAGAGATGCGCGGGGAGCGGCTGGATCTCTATCTGGACGACAAACTGGTCTCGACCCTGAGCCGCGAGCAGCTCGATGCGGCGGCAAGTCGGGGAGCGGTGCAGGCATAATTTGTCGCGCCCCTGATCCTTTACTCCCGACAAATGCTATACATGCCTGCGGGCAAGTACGCCCCGATGTAGAGGGAGTGGGCTATGACGGTAAACGGGTTGCGTTTGGCAGAGCTGATTGGTTCTCTCAGCCATGCCCTGGACATGACGGAAGGGCAGCCGAGAGGCCACTGCATCCGCTGCTGCTGGATAGGCTCTCGTCTGGGGGAGCAACTGGGACTGGATGCCCGGCAGCGCCACGACCTCTATTACACCCTGTTGCTCAAGGATCTGGGGTGCAGCAGCAATGCCGCCCGCATCTGCGAGCTCTATCTCACCGACGATCTTCACTTCAAGCGCGACTTCAAGCTGGTGGATGGCTCCCTCTCCGAGGTGGTCAACTTCGTGCTGGGCCACACCGGCTTGCAGGCGGATCTGCTGGGCCGTTTTCGCAGCCTGTTCCACATCTTTCGCAACGGGGATCAGATAGCCAACGAGCTGATCCTGACCCGCTGCCACCGGGGGGCGGACATCGCCCGCCAGTTGCGTTTCAGCGACGAGGTGGCCCAGGGGATCCTCTCTCTGGATGAGCACTGGAGCGGCAAAGGGCGGCCGCAACAACTGGCGGGGGAGGCCATCCCGCTCTTCTCCCGCATCGCCCTGCTCTGTCAGGTGGTGGACGTGTTTCACGCCGCCGCCGGGCCGGACGCGGCGATGAGGGAGCTGCGCGAGCGCAGTGGAAACTGGTTTGATCCCGCCTTGGTCAATGCCTTCGAGGCGCTGGCCGATGACGCCTTCTGGCAAGGGCTGGCGGATCCCGCGTTGGCGGAGCGGGTCTTCGGCCACCCGGCGGGGCAGGGGGAGGTGGCGCTGGATGAGGATTATCTGGACGAGATAGCGGCGGCCTTCGGCCAGGTGGTGGACTCCAAGAGCCCCTATACCGCGGGGCACAGCGGCAGGGTGGCGCTCTATGCCGACATCCTCGCCGCCCAGATGGGGCTGTCCGAGCCACGGCGACGCTGGCTCAAGCGGGGTGCCCTGCTCCACGACGTGGGCAAGCTCGGGGTGAGCAACGCCATCCTCGACAAGCCGGGCAAGCTTGACGAGCAGGAGTGGGCGGCGGTGCAGATGCATGCCGCCTACACCGAGGAGATCCTGGGCCGCATCGGCGCCTTCGAGGAGCTGGCCCTGGTGGCTGGCGCCCACCATGAGCGACTCGACGGCAAGGGCTACCCCAAGGGGCTCAAGGGGGAGGCGATCACCCTGGAGACGCGCATCATCACCACTGCCGACATCTTCGATGCCATCACCGCCAAGCGCCCCTATCGGGATGCCATCCCGGTGCCGCGGGCCCTGGAGATGATGGCGGAAAACCTGGGCACGGCCATCGACCCCGACTGCTTTGCCGCCCTGAAGGCGGGGATAGAGGACTTCTCCCTCTACCTCACTCCGGAGCAGCCCCTGGCTCGTGCAAGCTAAGGCGCGAGCCGGAGACAAACAAGCCCCGCATCGGCGGCAATGCTGATCAGTTAAGGATCCATTGACCGATCCTTCTGCTGTAGGACAATCCGGAACCAATCACTGGTTC
>NZ_JAPDBZ010000173.1:0-7005 GCF_027705505.1 Aeromonas sp. QDB56 | reverse complement strand
CCGGAACCAGTGATTGGTTCCGGATTGTCCTACAGCAGAAGGATCGGTCAATGGATCCTTAACTGATCAGCATTGCGCCCTTGGGGGAGAGATTGACCGATCCCTTCGCGGCCGCCGTGCCGACGAAGAAGATCTTCTGCCCCTCGATAAAGGTGACATGGCGCGGCAAAAGCGCCTCGAACAGTTGTCCCATCCTGCCTCTCCCTGGTGCCTGGAACCGGGTTGCCTAAAACAGGGCGCTGTTGAGCCACAGGTGCGCCCCTATGCCGACCATATAGCCAAGCAAAATGGCAGGCAACCACTTGAGGTGCCCGACGAAAGTATACATGCCCCTGGCCTGCCCCATCAGGGCCACCCCGGCGGCGGAGCCGACCGAAAGCAGACTGCCCCCCACCCCGGTGGTCAATGTCACCAGCAGCCACTGCCCCGTGCTCATCTGCGGCTCCATGGAGAGCACGGCGAACATCACCGGAATGTTGTCGATCAGGGCGGAGAGCAGGCCGATGGCGACGTTGGCCAGGGTCGGATCGCCACCGTCATAGAGGAAATGGGAGGCAAGCGCCAGATACCCCATAAACCCGAGGCCGCCGACGCACATCACCACCCCGTAGAAGAAGAGCAGGGTGTCCCACTCCGCCTTGGCAATCTTGTTGAACACATCGAACGGCACCACCGAGCCCAGACGCAGCAGCCTGGCCTCGTCCCCGGTGCGCTCATACAACGCCCGTGCCCGGGCCAGGGTAACGGGCTGGGTCTTTCGCAGATAGAAACTGAAAAATTGCAGGTAGCCCAGCCCCATCATCATGCCGAGCACGGGGGGCAACCCCAGGAAGTGATGGCAGGCGACTACGGTCACTATGGTGAGCACAAAGAGCAGCACGATGACAACGGCGCCGCGCCTTGGTACCACCATCTCGCCCGGCATGGCGGGCACCAGACGGGGCACCATCAGGCTCATCAGGGTGGCCGGCACCAGGAAGTTGAGCAGGGCGGGGATGAAGAGCAGCAAGAACTGCTGGAACGGCACCTTGCCCGCCTGCCACACCATCAGGGTGGTGATGTCGCCAAAGGGGCTGAAGGCGCCGCCCGCATTGGCTGCCACGACGATGTTGATGCAGGCCAGGTTGATGAAGCGGCGCTCCCCGTTGGCCACGTTGAGCACCACTGAGCACATCAGCAGCGCCGTGGTGAGGTTGTCCACCACGGGGGAGATGAAAAAGGCGAGAAAACCGGTGAGCCAGAAGAGCGTACGCAGGCTGAATCCCGCCTGCACCAGGCGTACCCGCAGCACGGCGAACAGCAGCCTGTCCTCCATGGCGTTCACATAGGTCATGGCCACCAGCAAGAAGAGCATCAGCTCGGCATACTCCAGCAGGTTGTGGCGAAACCCGGCCTGAACCAGCTCGCTTTGCCCCTGCCCCGTATAGACCAGGCCGATGGCTATCCAGATGATGCCGGCGGCCACCAGCACCGGCTTGGACTTTCGCAGCTTCAGGTACTCCTCGGCCATCACCAGGGCATAAGCCAGGGCGAAGATGGCGAGGGCGAAGAGCCCGACTCCGCTGTGGGTCAGATCGAGGGGGACGTTGCCCGCAGCGGCGGGGGCACTGAGCAGGGCCGCCCCGGGCACGAGGCGAAGGAGTCCAGACATGGCGGCATCTCCTGGCAGGCGTCTGGCATTGAGGCTAGCAGCGCAAAGGGAAGCCGCCCTCCTTGTCATCCTGATGAGCGGCCCGCCGCGGGCTCTCAGGCAAACATGAGCGAGGCCCGTTGCCGGGCCCCGTCATCAGGAGGTCTTCTTGCCAAAACCCGATTGCTTGAGGGTGTAGCCTGCGCTGTTTTGCCAGGCATCCAGCCCGCTTCGGTTGTTGCCCGCCACCAGGCTCGCGGCCAGGCTCGGGCTGTTGAAGAGCTGATCGGCGGTAAAGATGAAGCCCCCTTCGGGGTGGGGAGTGAGCACCCCCTTGCTCAGCAGCTCCTGGCGCAGCTCGATCACCGCCTCGCGCAGGGAGGCCGCATCCTCGCCGTTGGCGGTGGAGCCCGCCTGGACCATGAAACCGGGGTTTTGCCGCTTGCCCACCGGATAACCATGGGCCTCTGCCCCCTTGCCGTTGAAGTGGTAGAGCTCGCGCTCCCCCGGCTTGTTGTCGGAGAGGGCCTTTTGCAGGGTCATCAGCTCGTTGTAGATATCGATGGGGACCACGGCAGCCTGCTTGACGCCCTTGCTGTCGACGATAAAACTGACTTGCTTGTGTAACATCCTTGCGCATCCTGTGACCCATGGAAGGCCCTATTCTAACCACCTCAGGCAAGCGGGATCCAGCGAGGATCCCCATCCCTTTTGCAGGCGCGATCACTAACTGGCATAGTGACGGACATTGTGAAAGCCATTGACCATCAAACGGTTATCCCATGCTTAGCCTGCGCAACCTCAGTAAACGCTTCGCCAACGGCGGCGAGACGCTCCCCCTGTTTGAGGGGCTGGATCTCGCCCTCACCCCGGGGGAAACCTGCCTGCTGCTGGGGCAGAGCGGCTGTGGCAAGTCCACCCTGCTCAACCTCATCGCGGGCCTGCTGCCCCCCGACGAGGGGGAGGTCTGGCTGGGGGAGACCCGCCTCGACACCCTGCCTGTGGACGAGCGGGCCCGCCTGCGCGGCCGCCACTTTGGCATCGTCTATCAGGACTTCAACCTGCTGCCGACCCTGACGGTGGAGGAGAATCTCTGCCTGCCCCTTGCCATCAACCAGCTCCCTCGCCATCAGCCAGAGATTGACGCCCTGCTGGCTCGGCTCGATCTGGCCCACAAGCGCCACGCCTGGCCGGAGCAGCTCTCCGGCGGCCAGCGCCAGCGGGTGGCGCTGGCCCGTGCCCTCATTCATCAGCCCCGTTGGCTGCTCGCCGACGAACCCACCGGGAGTCTCGACGAGCACAACGCCGAGCAGGTGATGGCCCTGATGATGAGCGCGGTGCGCGATACCGGCGCCGGTCTCTTGCTGGTGAGCCACAACCCGGGCTATGGCGACCTGGCGGATCGGGTGCTGCGCCTTGAAGGGGGACAGCTGGTCGAGCTCAAGGGGCGCCGCCATGGCTGACGTCTGCTGGGGGGCCTGCTGATGTTGCCCCTCAAGGCACTGCTGCGCCTCTATCGCGCTCACCCCTGGCTGCTCTTGATGAGCCTGACCGGGCTCACCCTGGGGGTCTCTTTGGTGGTGGCCATCGAGCTCTTGAACCACAGTGCCCGCACCAACTTCGTCGCCGCCCGCAGCCAGCTCGCCGGGGAGGCCAATTACCGCCTGGCGCCGAGCGGCGGGCTGGATGAGCAGCTCTATGTAAAGCTGGTACGAAGCCAGCCGGATCTCGACGCCATGCCAGAGCTGCACGCCTGGCTCAAGGACGAGCAGGGGCGCAGCTTCCAGCTCCTCGGGATGGATCTCTTCAACCCCGGCCCCTTGCGCCGCCTCTTTGGCGCAGAGCCAGACAGCAAGCCCGACGTGACCTTGAACCGCGCCGACAGCGTCTGGTTGGCGGCCCCCGAGGCCAGGCGCCTGGGCTGGCAGCCGGGCCAGCCACGGACGTTTCTCTTGAGCGACAGTTCGCCCGATGGCAAAGAGGGCAAGCGAGCGCTGACCCTCACCCTGGCGGGCACCTTCGAACCCGGCGCCGTGCCCATGGAGCGGCTGCTGGTGACCGACATCGGCCTCGCCCAGCCCTTGCTTGGCAAGGAAGGGCGGCTCGATCGCATCGTCTTCAAGCTAAGCGAGACGCAAGCTCACACCCTGCAAACAGCCCTGCAAGCCTATGCCCCCCATCAGCCCCTCTGGCTTGAGCCCATCAGCCCGGCGCTCGATGCCAGCCAGCTCGGCGATGCCCTGGCGCTGAACCTCACGGCGCTCTCCCTGCTCGCCATGGCGGTGGGGCTCTTTCTGGTGTTCAACGCCCAGCGCTTCGTGCAGAGCGTGCGCCGCCCCCAGCTAGCCCAGCTCATCATCCTCGGGATGCCGCCGCGTCGGGTGCTTGGCTGGCTCATCCTAGAGCTTGTGATCCTCGCCAGCATCGGCACCCTGCTCGGGCTGCTGCTGGGAAGCCTCCTGGCCCTGGCTCTGATGGGGCAGCTCACCCAGGCGCTGGCCGACCTTTATGGCCCCAACCCCATCGATCTGCTGCGCCTCTCCCCCGCGAGCCTTGGCAAGGCGATGGTCATCGGCATTTTGGGGACGCTCGCCGCCAACCTGCCCGGCTGGTGGCAACTGCTGCGCCAATCCCCCCTTGAACTGCGGGACGGCAACAGTCGGCCGCCGGCCCACCCCTGGCGCAGGCGAGCCTTGGCCATCGCCATCCTGCTGCTCTGCGTGCTCTGTCTGTGGCGGCCAGAAACCGGCCTCACCGGCGCCCTCTTCGTCGCCGGGGGCTGGCTGCTCGCCATGGCGCTCGCCCTGCCCGATGCCCTGCGCGCCGTGCTGGGGCGGCTGAGATCCCGCCCCGGCGGCCCCCTCACCGCCCGGCTCGGGGTGGCCGAGACCCAATACCATCTGGATCGCACCGCCATCGCCGTGATGGCGCTGCAACTGGCCATCGCGGCAGCCATCGGCATCGGGGTCATGGTGTCGAGCTTTCGCTCGAGCGTGGAGATCTGGCTCGGCCAGCGCCTGGCCGCCGATCTCTATGTCACCGCTCCCAAGGGGGTGGCCGGCAACAAGGGCGCCCTCGGCGAGCAGACCCTCAACACCATACTCGCCGCGTCGGACGTGCGCGCCGCCTCCCGCCGCGCCGTGCATCCCGCCCGCTGGCAGGGGCAGCCCATTGAGTGGGCGCAGATGGACTTTATCCCCGAGCTCAAAACCGCCTATCCGCTGCTGGCCGGGCGCTGGCCCGCCGCCCCCGACGAGGTGCTGGCGAGCGAACCGCTGACGGTGCGCCTAGGGGTCAGGGTGGGGCAGACACTCGAAGTCACCGGCGAACAGGGCCCAAGGGCACTCACCGTCACCGGTGTCTATCAGGATTACGGCAGCGAAAAGGGGCAGATACTGCACGCCTTCGAGGACGGGGCCGTGCAATCCCTCGCCCTCTTTAGCAACCAACCGGAGCGCCTCGCCGATCGCCTGCGGGCGCAGTTTGGTGAGGGGGTGAACCTCCTGCCCGCCCCCGCCATCCACGCCGCAGCCCTTAAGGTGTTCGACCAGACCTTTGTGGTGACCGAGCTGCTGAAATTGCTGATCCTGGGGATCGCCTTCGTCGGCATCGGCTCGGCCTTCATGGTGCTGGGGCTGGCCCGGCGCGGCGAGTTGCAGACCCTGCAGAGCCTTGGCCTGAGCCCCCGCCACTGCCGCCGGTTACTGGTGTGGCAGGGGGCGGGCCTCGGGCTGCTCACTGCGCTGTTGGCCCTGCCGGTGGGCTATGGCCTCGCCTGGGTGCTGATCGAGGTGGTCAACCCCCGCGCCTTCGGCTGGCGGCTGGCCTTCGAGGCCGCCCCCCTGCACGCCGTCACGGCGCTTCTGCTGGCGCCGGTGTGCGGGGCGCTGGCCTCCTGGTACGCCGCAAGGAGAGTGGTATGAAAACATTCAACATCTGGTGGCTGGCGCTGCTCTGCACCCTGTATGGCACCGGGATCGGTGCCAACGATCTGGGTGCCATCCTTGGCGGCGGTAGCGATCACTTCAAAAAGGCCCTGCCGGGTCAGTCCATCCGCCTGCCCGCGGATCACGGCGCCCACCCCGACTACCGCTCCGAGTGGTGGTATCTCACCGGCAACCTGAAAGACGAGCAGGGACGCGGCTACGGCATGCAGTGGACCCTGTTCAGGCAAGGCATCGAGCAGGAGATAACATCCGACAACCCCTGGCTCACACCCCAGCTCTGGCTGGCCCAGTTCGCCATCACGGATGTGAGCAAAGGCAGCCACCAGCAGGACGAGCGCACCAGCCGCCAGGGGCCGGGCCTCGCCGGTGCCAGCGGCGGTGAGTATTGGCTGAAAGACTGGGTGCTGGCCTCCCAAGGGGAAGCGCTCTTTCCCGCCACCCTCAAGGTGCAGAGCAAGGCGGGGGATCTTGATTTGCAGGTGAGCGCCGCCAAACCGGCGGTACTGCAGGGCAAACAGGGCTACAGCGAGAAGAGCCCGGGCAACGCCTCCTTCTACTACTCCTACCCGCGCCTGACCATCAGCGGCACCCTGACCCTGGATGGCGAGACCCGCAATGTCAGCGGTGAGGGCTGGTTTGATCATGAGTGGAGCAGCTCGGTATTGGCCGAGTGGCAATCGGGCTGGGACTGGTTTTCGCTGCAATTTGAAGATGGCCGCGAGCTGATGCTGTTTCGCCTGCGCACCAAGGCGGGCCGCGCCAATCCCGAAAACCGATACGGCATCCTGATTGAGCGGGACGGCAGCAGCCGGGTTCTCGCCCCAGACAGTCTCCGCCTCACCCCCGGCAAGACCTGGCGCGGCCCCAAGGGGCAGCCCTACCCCATCGAGTGGCAGCTGGAAGCCGCCGATATGACGCTCACCATTGAGACCCGCCAACCCAATCAGGCCATGACGGGGCGCTTTGACTACTGGGAAGGAGCGGTATCCGTCTCGGGGGATGCCCAGGGCGTCGGCTATCTGGAGATGACGGGGTATTGAGCCAACGGCCTGCTCTGTTTGTTCGCTTTCCCTGCTTTATCTCTGTGGGGCCAACCCTATCCTGCATCACCATTTCTGCGATTAAGTGGTTTTGCTGTTCTGGGAGGCCATCCCCAAAACCCCTACTACAAACCGCCTGCCCTCCCCGATTTCTGATCCCCATCAAAAATACGTATCAAATCTCACCTCCAGTAAAACGTTTCACTCAACAAGTTGAGTTGCGCTTGGTACCCTACTCATCCGACCCTCAGAGCTCCAAAGGTAGGAAGTGAGCGACTATGGTTACCTCTTCAATTCGGTTATAAAAAGCACAACCTGATTACCCATGATTAGCAGTCAGTTACCACGAACTATACTGATCTTACGTACAGTTATCGAGGTGCGAGAT
>NZ_JAPDBZ010000172.1:0-7043 GCF_027705505.1 Aeromonas sp. QDB56 | reverse complement strand
GCAGGGAGGTAAATACCAAGATGTGTTTGCATGAGGCGCTAGGGCACCCGATGCAACACGTAATTGGGACATAGCCTGATAAAAGGGTGGGTATGCTATCGCCTCATTTATCAATAGCGATTGACCAGGATCAACAAGGGGAGGGCACACACGACCATACTTGTCAGATGAGTGTAAATATGGTGGTGAAAATGCCGCCATGTTCTGAATATGTGATGGTTACTTTCTAATTGGCTGTGCAAGTGAAGGCGGTGTCCTTCATCAGGCGGCCATGATGGGTGTTCCCTGAGAGCCTCGACGGCGTCGCCATGTTGCCTCCGATAGCAGATGGCATGCCTGCCACCCTCGCTTTCCCCGCTGCCGCGCCAAAATGCCCCAAATTGTTAATATCGGGGCAAAATAGAACAATAAAATACAAATGATATTTGTTACTATTCACATGCAGTAAGTAATCGAGGATCAGATGCAGCTTGTTCACCCCCCTTTGACCCTGGTCGCCGTGACCATCTCCACCCTGCTTGCAGGCTCTGTACAGGCCGCCGCGCCCGAAAGCCAGGATACGGCCACCGCCGACGAGACCCTGACCGTGCTCGGCCAGACCTATCGCAACACCGCGACCAAGACCCGGCTCGACCCCATCGAGACGCCCCAGGCCATCTCGGTGGTGGATGGGGAGACCCTGTCGCTGCGCGGTGTCAGCTCGGTGAGCGAGGCGCTGCGCTACGTGCCCGGCGTCAACACCGAGCTGCGGGGCGGGGCGGTCAACCGGCTGGATCTGTTCAACATCCGTGGCTTTGACAACTACCAGAACTTCTATGACGGCCTGCTGCTCCAGTACAACGACTGGAACCTGCAACCCCAGATAGATCCGGTGGCCATCGAGCAGCTGGAGGTGTTCAAGGGGCCGACATCGGTGCTCTATGGCAGCATGCCCCCCGGCGGCATGGTCAACCTCATCGCCAAGCGCCCCCAGCGGGAGAGCAAGCACAACGTGAGCGTGGCGACCGGCACGGGCACCCTCAAGGAGATGACCCTCGACAGCACCGGTGCCATCAACGAGCAGGTCGCCTATCGGCTGGTGGGGCTGGCCCGGGAGAAGGATGGCCAGGCGGTGACCTCGAAGGAGGAGCGCTACGTCTTTGCGCCGTCCCTGGACTGGCAGCTCGGCGAGCGCACCCTGCTGAACCTCAACCTTTACTACCAGAAGGATCCCGAGGCCGGCATCTACACCACTGTGCCCGCCAGCGGCTCGGCCAAGTCCAACCCCCTGGGGCAGCTTGGCAGCGACACCTTCCTTGGCGACGAGAACTGGAACGAGTACAACCGGGACGTGACCCTGCTGGGCTACAAGCTGAGCCACGACTTCAACGAGCGCTGGCAGGTGCTGCAAAATGCCCGCTACATGGATGCGTCCGCCTATCAGCGCAACACCTACAACGCGGCCCTGGCGGCGGACAACCGCACCCTGGCCCGCAACGCCTATCTCACCGATGAAGACTCTCGCGGCGTTGTCATCGACAACCAGCTGGCGGGCAAGGTACAGACGGGCTCTGCCCAGCACAACCTGCTGCTTGGGGTCGATTACCAGTACCTGGATGCCCATATCCTCTACCGGGATACCCTCGACTACTCGGCGCCCAGCATCGACATTTTCAACCCGAACCATAGCCAGATAGTCCCAGAGGCACTCACTTTCAATTACCAGGATAAAAAGGTGATCCGTCAGTCCCAGACCGGCGTCTATCTGCAGGATCAGGTGCGCCTCGATCGACTGGTGGCCATCGGCGGCGCCCGCTACGACCGCTACCGGATGGACACCGACAGCCGGACCCTCTATCAGGGGGCGGACAGCCAGTCCCTGGCCCACCTCGATCAGGACAACCTCTCCTTCCGTGTCGGCGCCCTCTATGAGCTGGATGGCGGCTTCTCCCCCTATGCGAGCTATGCCGAGAGTTTCGAGCCGGTGCCGGGGGCGGACAAGCAGGGCCAGGCGTTCAAACCGGCGACCGGCCATCAGTGGGAAGGGGGCGTCAAGTTCCTCTCCGACGACATGAGCAAGACGGCGACCCTGTCGGCGTTCCACATCACCAAGAAGAACGCCCTGGTGACGGATCCGGACAATGTCTACGGGCCCAAGCTGCAGACCGGGGAGACGGTCTCCAGGGGCATCGAGCTTGAGGGGAGAGCCGATCTCACCAGCCAGCTGGATCTGGCCCTCAACTACACCCTGATGGACATGGAGATCACGCGTGACACCACCACGCTGCAGGGCAAGACGCCGGTCTGGGTCCCCAGACAGATGGCGTCGCTGTGGAGCAACTACTACCCCGGCGGCAACCTCGAGGGGATGCGAGTGGGCGCCGGCCTGCGCTACGTGGGGGAGGCCGAGATGGATGCCGCCAACACCGACAAGGTACCGAACTACCTCCTGATGGATATGTCCGCCTCCTACGATCTCGCCGCCCTCAGCGCAAGCCTGAAGGGGATGGGGGTATCGCTTGGCGCCAGCAACCTGTTCAACAAGACCTACTACTCCTGCTACGACCAGAACAACTGCTGGTTCGGGGCCGAGCGAAGCGTGGAGGCGCGACTCAAATACGCATTCTGACCTTGCGCCCCGGCACGCGCCCGGGGCCCTTTCAACGAATGGGCGAGGAGAGGGGGCGCGGTGTGCCGCGCGGCCTTGGCCGGGAGAAAGCGGACGCGGAACGCGCCCTCGTCTCGGATCACCAGGCCCTGTTCGCGGCGGCGGCCAGCCTGATCCCGTCCCTCAAGGGGAACCTGGTGGCGGCCGGTGACGTGCGCCCGCCACTGACGGATGCCGCCGGAGCGACGTCGGCCGAGGTGGCCGCAGCCCTCCATGCGCACTGGCAGCAGGCACACCCGGAGGCGGGGCCCGCCTACTGGCTCACCCGCAGCTGGGGCATGCTCTGCTGGCAATCCATCTATCTCGCCATGGTGGCCGTCTATCGCCATCAGGCCGTGCCTGCCCTCGACAGGCTGGGACAGGGGCATGAGGCCGGCGTGGTGTCGGGTTTTACCCTGCCGGCCGAGCCCATGATCAGAGGGGAGGTCGGCGTGTTGATCAAGACGGCCGGGGAGCGACTCCAGGCGCACTGGCAGGGGCTGTTCACCCTCCTTGGGACGGCGCAGCGGCTGCGCCCCGGTTTCGTGCGCCCGCTCCTGGCGGACGATCTGCTGGCGGCCCTGGTGCGGGTGCCCGATTTCTTCGGGGAGGTGAGTCGGGAGGAGGTGAGGGCCCATGCCCCCCTCTGGCTTGAATCCTGTGGCCTGCCGTCGGCACATCTGACGGGTTGGCGCGAGGCGGGGCTGCCTCGGGACGAAGCCTTCCCGGGCTATGTGCGCCAGCGCTGCTGCCTGCACTACAAGCGCCGGGATGGGGAGCTTTGTGGCAACTGCCCGCGAAGGCAGGGTGGGGCGAGGGGTGACGAGTGCTGATGCCCGACTCTTCGTCTGCGCGGGCAACCCGTGATGAAAGCCGCCTGATCCTGGCGGCTTTTTTGTGTCCGGCTTACTGGGCCGCCATCCGGGTGCGGATGCGCTCGAACAGGCTCTGCAGGCAGGCCTGATCTTTGTCGGCGGCGCGCACGGCGCCATACATGTGGCGGCGAATGCCCTCCCCGAGAGGGCGCGCCTCAAGCAGGCCCTGGCGCACGAACTCCTCGCTGGCCCAGCGGGGCAGGGCGGCGAGCCCGAGCCCGGCGGCGGCCATCTGCAGCATGACCGAGGTGTTGTCCACCGGTTTGCAACGGGCGGGCTCCACCCCGGCCGGTTGCAGGAAACGGCTGAACACGTCCATGCGCGCCCGCTCCACCGGATAGACCAGCAGCACCTCCGGCCGCAGATCGTCCGGTGCGATGCGCCGCTGCTGGCAGAGGGGGTGATCCGGCGCCATCACCAGGGTGAGATCGAAGGCGAACAGCGGCTCGAAATGAAGATCCCCGCGGGCCTGCACATCCGAGGTGAGCAGCAGGTCGAGCTGGCCGCCAAGCAGGGCATTGATGGCATCGAAACCCGGCACCGACTCCACCTCCAGATCCACGCCGGGCCACTGGCGGCGAAAGTCCGGCAACAGCGGGAGCAGCCACTGGATGCAGCTGTGGCAATCGAGGGCCAGATGCAGCCTGCCCGCCTCGCCGCTGTGCAGGGCGAACAGCTGGCGCTCGGTCTGGGCCAGGGCGGGCAGCACCTGACGGGCCAGGGCCAGCAGATGCTGGCCTGCCGCCGTCAGCACCAGAGGGCGGCTTTTTCGAAGAAACAGCTCCAGATTGAGGCGGGTCTCCAGCTCCTTGAGCTGGTGGGAGAGGGCGGACTGGGTGAGGTTGAGGCTGAGCGCTGCCCCGGCCAGGGACCCTTGCTCGGCCAGGGCGCTGATGGTCTTCAGGTGTTTGAGATCGATGCCCAGATTGCTGCTCTGAGGGGGGCTGGATGGGGTGGGCGCGACCATGGCACTGCTCCTTTGTGCGTCAGTTGAGAAATTCTTGAGAGCCAGTTGAAGAGGATTCAATAGCCAAGGCCACCTTATCTTGTCATTTTGGATGTGTAAACATCTGGATGGCCAAACAATCCAGATCCTCATCAGATAACGAGCATAAGGAATGGAACCTATGACCTGCGCACACACCCTGGGCTTTCCCCGTATCGGCGCCAAGCGCGAACTGAAATTTGCCCTCGAATCCTACTGGCGTGGCGAAACCACCCAGGCCGAGCTGGTCGCCGTGGGCAAGAGCCTGCGTGAGCGCCACTGGCAGGCCCAGCGTACCGCCGGGGTCAACCTGCTGCCGGTGGGGGATTTTGCCTGGTACGATCAGGTGCTGGGTACCAGCCTGCTGGTGGACGCCGTGCCTGCCCGTCACCGCCACGGCGACACCGACCTCGACACCCTGTTCCGGGTGGCCCGTGGCCGTGCGCCGACCGGCCCGGCGGCTGCCGCTGCCGAGATGACCAAATGGTTCAACACCAACTACCACTACCTGGTGCCGGAATTTTACCGTGACCAGCGCTTCAAGCTGGGCTGGAGCCAGCTCTTTGACGAGGTGGAAGAGGCCAAGGCCCTTGGGCTGCCGGTCAAGGCGGTGTTGCTGGGCCCCGTCTCCTACCTGTGGCTTGGCAAGGAGAAAGAGAGCGGCTTCTCCCGCCTCGAACTGCTGGATCGCCTGCTGATCGTCTACCAGGAGATCCTGGCCAAACTGGCGGCCCAGGGGGTGGAGTGGGTGCAAATCGACGAGCCGGCTCTGGCGCTGGACCTGCCGGATGAGTGGCGCCTGGCCTACCTCAAGGCGTATGAGCGCTTGAGCGGCCCCTGCAAGCTGCTGCTCACCACCTACTTCGGGTCCGTGGCCCATCAGCGGGACATCATCACCAGTCTGAAGGTGGACGGCCTGCACCTGGATCTGGTGGCTGCCCCCGAGCAGCTCGAGACCCTGGTCCCGCACCTGCCGGCCCAGTGGGTACTCTCGGCGGGTGTCATCAACGGCCGCAACGTCTGGCGTGCCAACCTGGCCAAGCTGGCGCCGACCCTCAAGGCCTTGAAAGAAAAGCTTGGCGAGCGCCTCTGGGTGGCCTCCTCCTGTTCCTTGCTGCACAGCCCGGTGGATTTGACCCTGGAGCACGAGCTGGATCCCCAGACCCGCAGCTGGTTCGCCTTCGCCCTGCAAAAGTGCTATGAGCTGGGGCTGCTGTCCGACTACCTGGACGGTGGCGCCCTGGACAAAATCGAGGCTTACAGCCAGCCCATCGTGGATCGGGAGTCCGACAGCCGGGTTCACAAGAAGGCGGTGCAGTCACGACTCGCCAGCCTGACCAACAGTGACTTCGATCGCCAGAGCGCCTACCCGGTGCGTGCCGACGCGCAGCGCTCGGATCTGAAGCTGCCGCTCCTGCCCACCACCACCATCGGCTCCTTCCCGCAGACCTCTGAAATCCGGGTGCTGCGTCAGGATTGGCGTGCCGGGCGCATCGATGACCAGGCCTACGAGGCGGGCATCCAGGCCCAGATCAAGGACGCCATCGAGCGCCAGGAGGCCATCGGGTTGGACGTGCTGGTGCACGGTGAAGCGGAGCGCAACGACATGGTGGAGTATTTCGGGGAGCTGCTGGACGGCTTTGCCATCACCCGCTTTGGCTGGGTACAGAGTTATGGCTCCCGCTGCGTCAAGCCGCCGGTGATCACCCGTGACATCGACCGTCCGACCCCCATGACCCTTGAGTGGACGAAGTTTGCCCAGAGCCTGACCGACAAGCCGGTGAAGGGCATGCTGACCGGCCCCGTGACCATTCTCTGCTGGTCCTTCCCGCGGGAAGACGTGAGCCGCGAGCAGTCCGCCCTGCAGATTGGCCTCGCCATTCGCGACGAGGTGGCTGACCTGGAAGCCGCCGGCATCAAGATCATCCAGATCGACGAGCCGGCGATCCGCGAAGGGCTGCCCCTGCGCAAGCAGGATCACCAGGCCTATCTGGACTGGGCGGTGCGCGCCTTCCGCCTGAGTGCAAGCCCGGTGGTGGACAGCACCCAGATCCACACCCACATGTGTTACAGCGACTTCAACCTCATCATCGAGGCGGTGGCGGCGCTGGACGCGGATGTGATCACCATCGAGACGAGCCGCAGCCAGATGCAGTTGCTCGAAGCGTTCGAGCGCTTCAACTACCCCAACGAGATCGGTCCGGGCGTCTACGACATCCACTCGCCGAACGTACCGAGCCAGGGCTGGATTGAAGACCTCATCCGCAAGGCTGCGCAACAAATCCCGGCAGACCGGCTCTGGGTGAACCCGGACTGCGGCCTCAAGACCCGCGGCTGGGAAGAGACCACCGCTGCCCTGAAGGTGATGGTCGATGCGACTCGGGCGCTGCGCGCCGAGCTGGCCTGAGGGCTTCCATTCACCCGGACGAGCGCCCGGTGAGTGTCACCAAGACGAGAGAGGGAAGGCGACAGCCTTCCCTCTTTTTTGGTTCTTCGCGGGATCTTGGGGAAGTGGAAGTTGACAGACAGGGTGCTGGTAAACTGGCTGTCTCCAAAC
>NZ_JAPDBZ010000171.1:0-7061 GCF_027705505.1 Aeromonas sp. QDB56 | reverse complement strand
ACCCAGGGCGGTGAAGATATCAAAGACCCGTTTTCCGGTAAATCGCAATGCGGCTCCGCTTAAGTGAACAGCATTGCACCCTCGGGTGGCCTTGTTGTTGCTGGCTTACTGCTCCGGCAGCTGGTAGCTGCGGGCAAAGTCGGCCGGTGGGAGGGGGCGGCTGAACAGATAGCCTTGCAGCCGATCGCAACCGACCTGCACCAGCCAGGCCTGCTGCTCCGGCGTCTCCACCCCTTCGGCGGTGATCTTGATGCCAAGCTCATGGCCCAACCCGATGACGGAACGCACGATGGCTGTGGTGGCCTGGTTGGTGGCCAGCCCCTGGGTGAAGCTTTTGTCGAGCTTGAGGGTCGCCACCTGCAGCCTGGGAAGATAGGCGAGGGAGCAGTAGCCGGTGCCGAAGTCGTCGATGGCGAGCTGGAAGCCCGCCTCGATGAGGCTGGCCAGGTTGCTCTCTATCTCGTCGGCATTCTCCATCAGCACCCCTTCGGTGATCTCCAGCTCCAGTTGCCAGGGGGCGAGCCCGTGGCGCGCGATGCAGTCGAAGATCTGCGGGCAGAGCTCGGGATCGCGGAACTGCAGGGGCGAGAGGTTGATGGAGAGCACCAGATCCGGGGCCGCCACCTGCCAGCGGGCAAGCTGGGCACAGCCGAGCTCCAGCATCAGCTGGCCGAGCTGGCCGATGAGCCCCAGCTCCTCCGCCAGCGGAATGAACTCGTCGGGGGAGATCATGCCGAATTCGGGATGGGGCCAGCGGCAGAGCAGCTCAGCACCGTGCAGCCGGTTGCTGTGGGTGCAGATGATGGGCTGGTAGACGGCGGTCAGTTCGGCGGACTTGATGGCGAGTGGCAACTGGGCGGCGATGAGCTGGCGGCGTTTGAGCTTGGCATCGAGTGCGGGGTCGAACAGGGTACAGTGCTGCTGCTGGCGCTTGCCCTGGGCCAGGGCGGCCTCGGCGTGGCTCAGCAGACGCTCGGCATCCTTGGCCTTGCCATGGGCGATGCCGAGGAACACCGGGATCTGGATCCTGTGTTCTTCCACCTGATAGGGCGTCATCAGCTCCTGCTGCAGGTTGCGGCTCCACGCATCCAGAGAGAGGGGGAGCTCGGGCAGCAGCAGGGCGAAGTCATCCGCCGCGACCCGGCAGAGCAGGGACTGGGGCGGCGCCAGTCGTTGCAGGCGACGGGCCACCTGGCTCAGCAGGCGGTCGGCGACCCGTATGCCGAAGCGATCGTTGATCTCGCGAAAATGTTGCAGATCCACCAGCAGCAGGCTGGCCTTGCGGGCGCCCAGATGACGGCTGGTCTGGAGGAAGTGGGAGAGCTTGAGCAGGCCGGTCAGGCTGTCGTAGTGCTGCTCCTGCTGCAACTGGGCCTGGGTGGTGCGAAGCCCGGTGATGTCGCGGCTCAGGGTAAGGATGCCGAGGGAGTTGCCCTCGTCATCCGGCACCTCGACCCGGGTGACCTCCAGATGGCGGCCTCTGCCCTGGGCATCCACCACGCAATACTCCCCCTGACCCAGGGTTTGTTCGACGGGCAACCGGGGCGGGACGCGCCGACCCAGAGCCTCGCTTGCCACCAGCCCCATGAAGTCGAGAAAGGCCTGGTTGCAGTCGATGAGCACGCCCTGGTGATCCTCGAGACGGATGAGGTCGGGAATGGCATCCAGCAGGCGGCGTTGCAGCAACTGCTGCTGCCGGAAGGTTTGCTCCAGCTCCTTGCGCTGATCGATGGCGCTGACCATGGCAAACAGGGCGATGGGGTCGCCGTGCTCGTCATACAGGGGAACCTTGTTGATCTCCATCCAGCTGGCGCCTTCGCCGCTGTGGCAATGGAGCTGCTGGTGCAGCAGGGGTTTGCCGTCGGCCAGCAGGCGGTCATCTTCCTCCCGGAATACATCCCCCCAGGGCATCTCGGCATCGCTCTTGCCAATGAGTTCGCTCGGGTCTTGCAGGCCGGCTTCCCTGGCGAATGCCTTGTTGGCAAACAGGTACCGTCCGTGCTTGTCCCGGCAGAAGATATTCATGGGTAACTGGTCGATGATCTGCTGCAGCAGCGCCAGGGAGAGCGAAGAAGTCACGAGAGCACTCACGGGGGAGACTTCGAGCAAATCTATGATAACAGGTGGGTTTTGTAAAGCCTGGGTTAAGAGTACGCCATTTGTGCGGATCCCTGCTGACAGCCTGTGTCGCGATCGCCATAATAGCCGCCGGTTGGCCTATGGCCTTATGGATGAGAGAAGCAGCATGAAGAAGATAATGGGGGGCGCCCTGGCCCTGTTGATGGTGGGTTGTGCGAGCGACAACAACGGCGGCGAGCAGTATCGCTATACCCCGCCGGTTGCCAAGGCAACCAACAACACCCAGGAGATGGCGATCCCGGTGGATCTGGTGTGGGCCCGTGCCGAGAAGTGGTTCGGCGATCACGGCCTGAACATCGAGAACAGCCAGCGTGGTGCCGGTCTGATGACCGCCAACGTGGAAAACTCGGCCGATGGTCTGGAGTGGCTGGATTGCGGCACCATGGGGTCCAAGGTGGCGCTGGGCAACCCCAACCTGCAGATCAACCTGATCATCACCCAGAGCGGCAACAACAGCGTGGCCACCGTGAATGTCAAGGGCAATACCCAGCTCTACTTCGTCGAGTCCTCCGGCGAGCGGGTACTGGCTCCCTCCATCACCCCGGTGTGCGTCTCCCGCGGCAGCCTGGAACAGAGCCTGTTCTCCACCCTCGGCAACTGATCCTGCCGGGTATCATGAAAAACCCCGTTGCGTGCAACGGGGTTTTTTATGCCTGCTCTGCGTCCATCAGGGCGTGAGGGGAGGGATGACGCCAGAGGATCAGGGGGTCAGATCACCGTGATAGAGCACATGGTCGCCGGATTTGAGCACATAGCCCTTCCAGGGGAAGAGCTGATAGCAGCCGCCCTGCCAGGACCAGTTGCCCTCTTCGCCCTGGCGGACCAGCCGGATCGGCTCGCCCTCTGGCAGGGTCAGCTCGGCCTGACTCTGATCGGCATTGAACAGCACGAAAGCGCTGACGGTCTGACCGGCATCGGTCGGGTTGAGGCGAATGCCCTGCTCGAACAGCCGCACGCACTTGCCTGCCAGCGCCGACCATTGATAACCCGCGCTGCCGATGCAGCCATGTTCGTCGCGATCTGCGCCGACCAGGGGCTCCCTCGGTGTCGTGTTGCAGGCGGCCAGCAGCAGGGAGGCGGCCATCAGGGTCAGGGTGCGCATGGTTACTCCTTGGCGTCCCGTTCGATGACGATGTTGGAGAAGCCCAGCTCCTTGAAGTAGTTCTCCCGGTAATCCTTCACGCTCTTCTTGTCGCGGCGGCACACCTGGGCCAGCTGCTCTTCCATGGCGTGGAAGCGGGTCAGATCGATCCCCTCGGCGGCGGCAACGGCATCATAGATGCTGTTGAACTTGTCGTTGGCGTAGCCAATCTCCCTGGCCTGCTTCTTGTAGGTGTAGGTAATCTTGAACGCCATGGCGTCACTCCTTCTCTTTGGCCTGCTTGCGCTGGACGTACAGATAGAGGCTTTCGACCTTCTCTCTGGCCCAGGGGGTCTTGCGCAAGAACTTCAGGCTGGACTTGATACTGGGATTATCGGTGAAGCAGCGGATATTGATCTGCTGCCCCAGCGCTTCCCAGCCATAGTGCGCGACCAGGGCGGTGACGATGGCCTCCAGGGTCAGCCCGTGCAGCGGGTTGTTCTTCTGGGAAGCGGGTTGATCGCTCATACCTGCGCCGCCAGGGTGGCAAAGGGCTGACCCATGCGGGTGGTGACCCCGTTGGCCAGGTGCGGCTCGAAACCGGCCAGCATGCCCGGGCCAAACAGGCAGACGACTGTGCTGCCCAGCTTGAACAGGCCCATCTCGGCCCCCTTTTGCAGAGTGATGGCTTCATCGCCGGTGTAGTCCCAGCGCACCACCTTCTTCTCTTTGGTCGGCGCTATGTTGCCGGCCCAGATGGTTTCGATGCTCGCGACGATAGTGGCACCGACCAGCACCAGGGCCATGGGGCCGTGGGGGGTACGGAAGGTGGCCACCACCCGCTCGTTGCGGGCAAACAGGTTGGGCACGTTCTCGGCGGTGAGGGGGTTGACGGAGAAGAGATCCCCCGGCACGAACACCATGCTCTCCAGCACGCCGTCCAGCGGCATGTGGATGCGGTGGTAATCCTTGGGTGCCAGATAGATGGTAGCGAAGTCGCCATCCTTGAACGGGGCCACCAGATCCTCATAGCCCCCCAGCAGCTCGCGGGCGCTGTAGTCGTGGCCCTTGGCCTGAATGATGCGACCTTGGCTGATGGGCCCGAGCTGGCTGACGGTGCCATCCACCGGCAGGGCCAGGGTCATGGCGTCTTCCACCACGGGGCGGATGCCGGGTTTGAGCTCGCGGGTGAAGAATTCGTTGAAGCTCTTGTAGTGGGCCGGGCTCTCGTGCAGCGCCTCGCTCATGTCGACCTGGTACTGCTTGATAAAGGCCTCGATCACCCTGGTGGTGAGGTTGCCCGCTTCGGCGGCGGCAAGTTTGCCCACCAGGCGGGAGAGGGCGTGTTTGGGCAGGCAGTATTGACCGGCAATTTTCAGGTTGTCAGTGATGCTCATGATCTTCATCTGGGAATGAGTTGAACGGGTCACAGCCGCGCCTGTTGGCGACCGTGGCGGGCTTCCTGCATGGTTTCCAGGATGCGGTGGTAGTTGTGGAAGCGATCGGCGCTGATGGCGCCCGCTTCGACCGCGGCGCGCAGGGCGCAGCCGGGATCATCCTTGTGGGTGCAGTCGCGGAACTTGCAGCCACCCAGGTAGTCGCGAAACTCGACGAAGCACCAGGTGATGCGGTCGGCTTCCAGGTGCCAGAGGGCGAACTCGCGGATCCCGGGGGAGTCGATGAGATCGCCGCCGCTCGGGAAGTGGTAGAGCCGTGCCGTGGTGGTGGTGTGCTGGCCGAGCCCCGAGTTCTCGGAGATCTCGCCGGTGAGCACGTCCAGCCCCGGCATCAGGGCGTTGGTGAGGGACGACTTGCCCACCCCGGACTGGCCCACGAAGATGCTGATCTTGTCGGTGAGCGCCGCCTTGAGGGCGTCGATGCCCTCACCGCTCTCGCAGCTCACCAGCAGCACCTCGTAACCGAGCTTGCGGTAGGTCTCGAGCTGGTGCTCGATACGGGCGCGGGCCGCGTCATCGAGCATGTCGACCTTGTTCAGCACGATGAGGGGCGCTATCTCCACATCTTCTGCCGCCACCAGGTAGCGGTCGACTATGTTGGTGGAGAACTCGGGCATCACCGCCGAGACGATGATGATCTGGTCGATGTTGGCGGCGATGGGTTTGACCCCGTCGTAGAAGTCCGGCCGGGTCAGCACCGAGTGGCGCGGGTGCACCGCCTCGATGACGCCGGCAGTCGCGGCATTGAGGCCGGGGCGCCACACCACCTTGTCGCCGCACACCAGGCTGCTGATGCTGCTGCGCCGCAGGTTGCTGCGGTGGATGGCACCATCGCTTGCCTCGACATCCGCGTGCTGGCCGAAACGGCTGATCACCACCCCTTCGATGGCGGGGCCGAACAGGGTGTCATCGACCACTGTGGTGTGCTCTTTTTGCAGCCGCCGCTCGCGGTTGGCCTGGACGCGCCTTTGTTGACCCAGATTGAGTTTTGCTTTCTTTGCCACGGGGTTTGCCAGTTTATGAACAGATTCAAAGCCAGTATGATACATGCAAATTGGCAAAATTCCGCCATTCCTCCCAATAGAGAGAGCAATCATGACAGTCAGCGCGCAGAACCTGGTATGGATCGACATGGAGATGACGGGTCTGGACCCCGAAGAGAACGTGGTACTGGAGATCGCCACCATCGTCACCGACAAGGACCTGAACGTGCTGGCCGAAGGGCCGGTCATCGCCATCCACCAGAGCGAGGAAGAGCTGGGCAAGATGGATGACTGGAACGTCAACACCCACACCAAGAGCGGGCTGGTGGCCCGGGTCAAGGCGAGTGAATACGACGAGGCCAAGGCCGTTGCCGAGACCCTCGCCTTCATTCGCCAGTGGGTGCCGGAGCACACCAGCCCCCTGTGCGGCAACAGCATCGGCCAGGATCGCCGCTTCATGGTCAAGCACATGAGCGATCTGGAAGCCTTCTTCCATTACCGCAACGTGGACGTCAGCACCATCAAGGAGCTGGTCCGTCGCTGGCAGCCTGAACTGCTGGATCAGTTCAAGAAGAGTGGCTCCCACCAGGCGCTGGACGACATCCGCGAATCCATCGCCGAACTGCAGTTCTACCGCGCCCACGTCTTCAAAATCTGAGTGGCTGGCAAGGGGTTGCCGTCGTTCGGTTGCTAAAATCAGCAGTTCGGCCAGCTTTTGAGCGAACGGCTGCAACCAGACAAAAAAGCCCTTGCAATTGGAATGTCTGCTCTTATAATTCGGCTCCCGTACAGTAGCGCAAGCAACCAAATGCTGTACGGTCTGTTTTCAGGTTTTGCGGGAATAGCTCAGTTGGTAGAGCACGACCTTGCCAAGGTCGGGGTCGCGAGTTCGAGTCTCGTTTCCCGCTCCAATCTCTCTTCGAACCCTTCGAATTCAATCTCTCCCCCAAGTACACGAATCCAGTTTCTCAGTACCATCACTGCCGCGTCCTGTTGGTAGAGCATGATCCGTGCTTGCCAAGGCTGGGGTCGCGAGTTCGAGTCTCGTTTCCCGCTCCAATCTCTCTTCGAAGTCCTCATAATCCCTTTGAATTGAATTGCCCATCACATCGCGCCGCGATGACTTGTCGTATCCGGCGTTTGCCTGTTTTCTCTCTTCCCCGCACATCCCAAGTCATAAGACCAAGATGTATTGCTTGCTAATAGCCTCCCGGAGATCGGGCACAACCCTTTGCGGTCGGCTAACAGGCTTGGCAGGGCCTGAATGACAGACAGTGGCTCGCTATAAGTTAAAACCGGGGCATTTAACCAAAGCTCATAATTTTACCTGATTACCCATGACCCTCAGCCAGCTTCAAGAGCCGATATGGCATCGGAGGGCTTGCCACGACTGCATGCCCC
>NZ_JAPDBZ010000170.1:0-7148 GCF_027705505.1 Aeromonas sp. QDB56 | reverse complement strand
TACGACAACAGGTCAACTGAGCGAAATCGGCGCCTGAGAGACTGCTGTCCTGCTTTGGAATTGTGCAACAAGGCCGTGCTCGCCTGGTCCGGGTAGCGCATGCGCAGACGCACCAGCGTCAAATCCTTGGCGTAGTGCTGGGTCTGGCAGATCTGCCGCTCCGCCTGGATGTCGGCCACGAGGGTGATGTACATGCGGCCGTTGCGCACCTCTTCGCGCTTGAGGCGGTACTGGCGGATGTCGCCGCCTGAGCGGATCTGGATCTGCTCGGAGCGCAGGCTGCCGTTTTCCAGGCGCTGGATGCTGGAGACTGAGGCGCCGCTGGCCAGCAGCGCCTGGCGCAGGGCATCCCGGGTCGCCTGCTCGCGGGCGTAGACCTCGTCGCCCCCCAGAATGGCGGCACTGCCCTGGGCCTCGATAAGTTCGGCCCTGGCCGACAGGCTGGCCAGCAGCAGGGTGAACAGCAGCGAAACTTTCATAACAAACACCTTGAGTGGGCGACCCCGCTGCCGCCGGTGGGGCGGGTCAGGGATCCTGGACACAGATCCGGTCTGCACCGGAGCGGGTGACCAAATAAAAGCAAGAACCATGCCTTCTTCCCTGGCCGGAGCCCGCGCGGTGGGCTCCGGTGGCACAGTGCGCGCCTTTGCCCGGGGATCATCGAGGATCCTGCGCGCATTCCCGCCTCAAGTGTTGGCGGTTGCGACCGATAACAGGTCAGGTGCAGATACAGGAAAGGTATCCATGAAGAGAGTTATCACGGTGCTGGCGGTGGCGCTGGCATTGGTCGGTTGCGGGTCGGCCGACCCCATCAATCGGGAGCTGGGAGACCCTCGCCAGGCGGCGAAGGGGATGGAGCTCAACTGGCTGGTGGCCCGCATGACGGATCAGCTGATGGAGCGCAAGTCTCTCACGACCCTGACCGAGCCCATTGCGGTCGCCTCCTTTGTCGATCTCGACACCCTGAAGGACACCAACTGGATGGGGCAGCAGATCGAGGAGAGCTTCATCTACGAGCTGAACCGGCGCGGTGAGGTGGTGGTGGACTTCAAGACCACGGGCAACATCCAGGTGACCCCGCAGGGGGACTTCGTGATGAGCCGCAACTACAAGGATCTCTCGTCCCGGCTGCCCATCTCCCGCATCCTGACCGGCACCTTCAGCCGCAATCAGCAGGGGATCCTGGTCAACGCCCGCATCATCGATCTGCGCACCAAGATGGTGGAGACCACGGCCCAGAGCCTGATCCCGAAACAATATTTGTCCGGTGCCAGCAACTCCTTTGGCCGGGCCTCCATCAATCGCGGTTACCTGATGCGGGGGGGCCAGAGCCCGTCCGGTCATCTGGTCAACCTGACCCCTTGAGGTGGCGCGTCATGAAGCGTGAAGCGGGCTGGCTGATATTGAGCCGTGACACATCGGGTGTGGTGAACAGGAAAACGGGGAAACAGCGATGAAAATCTTGTTGGGTTGCCTGATGGCCATGTTGCTGACGGCGTGCAGTGGCAACCGGGTGGTGAACTATGACGTGGGCGAGAAGCCCGATGACTTCCCGGTGCTCAAGGCGGTGGGTTATGCGGTGATCGACATCCAGCCCGGTCCCTCCCAGTCCGAGAAGATGTTGCAGGCGATCCGCGCCTCCAAGATGGACGCCTACCGGGAGCTGGCGGAGCAGCTCAACGGCCAGCAGGTACGCGGCCAGAGCAGCTACAAGGACCTGACCCAGACCTCCAACTCCCTGGATGTGTCGGTGGCGGGCATGGTGCGCGGTGCCCGGGTGGTGGCGACCTATCCCCGTGGCAACACCTATGCCACCGAGCTGGAGCTCGACACCCGCAACCTCTATCACCTGAACCAGCTGATGGCGGGCCAGTTCTAGGGCGGGTCCGGGGGGCGCCGGCATGAGCCGGGCGATCATCACGGCACAGACAAAGGCGAGCGCAGGCTCGCCTTTTTGTTTGGTCGGGAAGGGGCTCGGATCTGCGGGGAATAACCGGGGTTGGCGCCTTTGACGGGATAGGGCCTGGGGAGGATAACCGGGGTTGGCGTCTTGGGAGGAGCTGGTCTTCGGCAGGAGAAACGGACTTGATGGCCGGGCGGGATCCGGCCTGTGGCGAGGAAAAAGGGGGCTGAGATCGAACAAGAGGTGCCCGGGCGCCGGAATGGCAGCCTTTTTTGTTTAGGAAAATCTAACGATATCACCATGTCGTTAAATAAAGCCAAACGATAGAAAGGCCCGGCAGGCGGCAAAAGGAGGCCGCAACGGGAGGAAGATGGCCTGATGGTGAGTGGAGAGACAGCCGCGCCAGGATCCCGGGTCCACGAGGAAGGGGGTGGAGGGCGGTTTAACGCCGGAAGGGAAGGGCGGGACTGGGCCGCGTCTCACGGGGAGGGCGCAGAGAGCACAAAGGCGAGCCGGGGCTCGCCTTTGTGTGGCAGGGGCGGGATCCGCTTCCCATCAGCTGCCCATCAAGACGGGCGGCACGGCGGTCGGCTTGACGTCTTCGCTCGGGTAGCAGCCCAGCACCTTGATGTAGCGGGTGATCTTGGTCAGCTCCAGCAGGGCGGCCTGCATGGCCGGGGTCTGCAGGTTGGCGGAGACATCCAGGTAGAACATCTCCTCCCAGGGGTTGCCCTGCACCGGACGGGATTCCAGCTTGGTCATGTTGATCTCGTGGCTGCGCAGCACCAGCAGCGCCTCCACCAGGGAGCCCGGCTTCTGAGAGGTGGACATGATGAGGGTGGTCTTGGCCGGGATCTGGGGCGCCACGTCGATGGGCTTGCGCGCCACGACTATGAAGCGGCTGTAGTTCTCCTTCTGGTTGGCGAGCTGCTCGGCCAGCACGTCCAGGCCGTAGAGCTCGCCGCCTGCGGCGCTGCCGATGGCCGCCGCTTCCGGGCTTGCCAGCTCCTTCACCTTCATCATGGCGCTGGAGGAGGAGTCGCAGATCTCGTGGCGCGCCCCTTCCAGCTTGCTGAGGTAATGGGAGCACTGCTGGAACACCTGGGGATGGGCGTAGAAGGTCTTGATGCGGGACAGCTCGGTCGGCACGGCGGTGAGGATGCAGTGCTCGATGGGATAGGTGAGCTCACCCACGATGGAGAGGGTGGTGTGCTGCATCACGTCGTACACCTCGTTGATGGAGCCCGAGCTGGTGTTCTCGATGGGCAGCACCCCGAAGGCGGCGCGGCCCGACTCCACGGTGTCCAGCACCTCGCGGAAGTTCTGGCAGTTCACCTCGATCACCTGATCCTTGTAGCGGGCCAGGTACTTGCGGGCGGCCAGGCTCGAGTAGGAGCCGCGCGGTCCCAGGTAGGCGACGCTGGTCATGGGCTCCTGCTGCTGGGGATTGAGCAGGCTCTGCAGGTAGGCCTGCTGGGAGAGCACGGAGTCTTCGATGATGGTGTGGTAGATGCGGGTGATGTACTGGGCATCCAGTCCGAGGGCGCGCCCTTTCTGGATCAGGGCGACCAGCAAGTCCTGTTCGCGCTGGTGGTCACGGATGGGACGGGGATTGGCCTGCTTGGCGCGGGCGACCTCGATGCTGAGGGTCTTGCGTTTGGCCAGCAGGGCGAGCAGCTCCTGATCCAACTGGGTGATGTCGTGTCTGATCTCGTCGAGCGTTGCCATGGTGGTTCCCTATCCAGTGATTCTGTGGTGTGTGGTGCAAAAAAAAGCCTCCGCTGGGGAGGCTCGATTCGTCTTTGGTTTCTGTTTACGCGAATGGTTCACGTGACGACGGGCCTTCCCTCATGTGGGCCGGGTAAACGAGAAAACAAAGAAGAATGGTGTGTTCATGGGCGTGTCCTGAATGTAACGCCATAACCATTAAGGGATTTGGCGGTGCGATGCAAGTAAAACTTGCCCGTGGGCGTTGAACGGGGCAGGGTGGTGGCTCGGGTTGCCGAGGGAGAGTGAGTGTCGTTCTGGTCCCTGTTTATGGCAACCGCCGTGACCACATCCGTGGCAACAACACATAGAGGGGACGAGACGATGGCGGTGATCTTCGATCTGGGCAGGGTGGTGGTGCGCTGGGATCCGGTGGCCATAGTGAGTGGGGTGCGCGGACCCGAGGGGGCGACTGCGATCGCGGAGCAGCTGTTCAACCACCCGGACTGGCTGGAGGTGGACAGGGGGACCCTCTCCCTGCACACCATGGCCCGTCAGGCGCAGGGGCGCACCGGCCTGTCGATGGCGGAGAATCTGGCCATCTTGCAGGCGGTGCCGTCCTCCCTTGTGCCGGATCCCGCCATGGTGGCGCTCATCGAAGAATTGCACGGTGCAGGCCACCCCCTCTATGCCCTCTCCAACATGGGGCACGCCAGCATCGACTGGCTGGAGCAGCATCAGTCCTTCTGGCGCTTCTTCAGCGGCAAGGTAGTGTCGGCCCGGGTGCGGATGCTCAAGCCCGAGCCCGACATCTACCGCTATCTGCTGGTGTCGTTCGACCTCAAGGCTGGGGAGTGCCTCTTTATCGACGACAGCCCGGCCAACGTGGCGGCGGCCGAGGCGCTCGGTCTGCGGGGGCTGATCTTCACCGATCCGGCCCGGTGCCGGGCGCATCTGATCGATCAGGGGTTGTTGCCTGCCTGAGGGGAGCCAGTTTCGCTTCGCAGCGAAAAAAGTGGGGGAAGCGTTGATTTGGAGCAAATAATGTACAGTTTTACCCGCACTCTTTAAGTGTATATTCAGCTTGGGGCGGGCAAAATGGTATCCAGTTCATCATCCGGAGTTGTTGTTATGGATGCCAATGTCGTTGCGCTGCATCGGGGATACGATCAGACCTTTCAAGCCAGGGAACAGAGGCTCATCAACACCCTGGCCGGTTACAGCGAACTGCTTGTCTCCTTCTCCGGCAGACTGGAATCCTGCTACAGCATGGATCTGTGCCGGGCCAGCGGGGTGCGATTTCGCGCCATCACCCTGGACAACCCCACCCTCAGCCGCCAGTCGGTGGCCAGGGCACGGCGCTACTGCCGGCACTACGGCATCCCCCATCAGGTGCTCAAGACCGACGAGATGATCTTCAGCGCCCACCTGGGCCACCTCGCCGAGGTGACCGACCCGGTGCGCTACCTCTGCCAGCAGCTCGAACATGAAGAGGGCCCGCCGCTGCTGATGTCGGCCTCGGTGGAGGAGAAGCGGGAGTACCTGCGCCGATTCCACAGCCTGCCCGCCAACACCCTCTGGATCTTTGCCGAGCAGGGGATGACGAACCGGGATTTTCGCTACGGCTTTCACAAACGGCAACTGGCGCTCTGGGGAGACGTGGGGGAGGCCTGCCTGAGCTGGCGCTTTGTCGACATGACCTCCCTGGACAGGCGGCACCTGCGGATGGTCGACATGGCCGAGCAGATGCTGGTGGACATGGGGCTGGGGGGCGCCCAGGTCTTCTTCCATACCCTGGGTGACAGGGTCACCACCCTTGCGAGGATCCGGGTGCCCGAACGGCTGCGGGCCCTGGTGTTCGACATGCAGCCCACCATCCAGAAGGCCCTCAGGAGTGCCCAGTTCGATCTGGTGACCCTGGATCTGGCCACGCTGGAGGATCCCCACCCCCTGGTCATCTGAGCCGGGGCGTAACGTGAGGGGGGTCATAGGCAAGGAGGGCACGACTCTTTATACTGCCCCCTTCGCATCCTTTATCGAGTGCCTGCCCATGAAACCCCTCTCCCGACTGCTGGTCGCCCTCTGTCTGTGCCCTCTGCTGGCCGAGGCGGCTCCCCTGCACCAGATCACCTTGCCGGATGGTCGCCAGGTGCAACTCAATGACGATTTCACCTGGGAATACCTGCTGGTCAAGCCGGCAGCCACGGTAGCCGGTCAGGCAGTGACGGCGAGTGTCGCGGCCCCGGTGCTGACCGAGCAGGCCATGGCCCATCCCGACTTGCTCTCCCAGGCGACCCGGGACGGCATCACGGTGAAGCTGGACCAGGTGGCGGGGGATGATCCCCTCAGCCTGCAGTTCGTGGTGAGCAACACCGGCAGTCGCAACGTGGTGCGCGTCAACGGCAGCCTGACCCTGTTCAGCGCCGACGGGGTGCAGCTCTCGACCGAGCCCGTGCGCTTCTGGGTCGGGGAGAACCGCTTGCCTGACTCCTACCTGCGCAAGGGGGAAGCGCGCGCCTCCCGGGCCATCGAGCTGGCACGACCCGCCAGCCTCACCGGCAAGCCGCTGGTGCGGGTGCAGATCGACGAGGTGGAGTTCCGCTAGGATGACGGCGGGGGAGCCCTCGCTCCCCCGCAGAGTGTTGCACCGGTAACCGCCAGCAATATCCGCTTACATCTGACATGGTTTGGCAACAGCTTGCTCCTCGGCGTTGCCCCCTTTGCCCGTCACAATGGCTCCATTCCAGTTAGGTCCGCCTAACTCAACCCATGGAGTCAACAAAATGCAAAAGATCGCACTGTCTGTTCTGGTTCTGGCCGGTCTCTCTTCCACCTCCGTCCTGGCGCAAGATGCCTTCAGCTATGCCAAAGGCTCTGCTACCTGGGCCCACACCAAGTCTGACTACATCGGTGGCAAGGATGGGGAGAACCGCGACTTCGGCGGCCTGAGCCTGGATCTCTCCAAGAGCTTCACCAGCAATGTCTATGGCCGGATCGGCAGCGAATACACCTCCCGCAGCAGCGGCAACGACAGCATGGCCATCTCCAGCCTGGGGATGGGTGTCTACACCCCCCTCAGCACCGGCCTGAACCTCTACGGTGAAACCGGCCTGATGGGCTACAGCCTGGAACGGGAGCTGGCCTCCGACGTGAACCATTCCGGTTGGGATACCCTGGCCCGCAAGAAGAGCGGCAGCCTCTACGGAGAAGTGGGCCTGCGCTACGACATCGGCGCCGTCGAGCTCTCCACCGGCTATCGCTACGCCAACATGACCGACGACATGCACGACTTCAAGGCGGGGGCGGCCTACAAGCTGACCCAGAACCTGGCCCTCACCGCCGACTACACCTATCGCAACTGGGATCTGCAAAAAGGCTCCATCTCCAGCCTGGGTGTGAAATACAGCTTCTGATCATCCTTCCTGCAGGGTCTTCACCTTTACCCATGACTTCGGTCATGGGTTTTTTTTAGGTTCATCGCGGCTTTCCGGGGAAGGCCGCCTTGATTTTCAGAAAAAAGTATTCTGAGTCCCTAAAT